>CALINM010000031.1 GCA_938045315.1 uncultured bacterium
AATTACTTTTTTAAATATTTAGATTATAATGAGACATATTACACTGGATTACAGGTTACCAAAGATCCTGGAGTATGGATTGTATGGTTAGGATGCTTTTTAATGATGGTTGGTTTATACTACAGTTTTTTTATTATAAGAAAAAGGCTATGGGTAAGGTTAAGTTTTGATGGTGAAAAGACTGTTATAACAATAGCAGGTCAATCAACAAGGACAAGAGTTTTTGAAGAAGAGTTTGCAAAAATTGTTCAACAAGTAAAAGATATGAAAATATAGGAGGCAATATGGAAGGCTCCCTTTACATAAGTGGTAAACTTTTATCAATAACAACTTTTGTTTATTTTTTTGCAATGTTTGCTTATATAATATTCGTTGTTGGTAGAAATAGGGTTATTGGCTTAATGGGGACAATTTTAACTGCCAGTGGTTTTCTTTTAGAATCAGGTGGTCTTGTACTAAGATGGATAGAGTCTTATCAAATGGGGATAGGCAGGGCACCACTTACTAACCTATATGAATCTCTTGTTTTTTTTGCCTGGTGTACTGCAGGTATGTATTTAGCTTTTGAATTCTATTATAAAAACAGATTTATGGGAGCCTTTGTTCTACCCTTTGTTTCTATGGCAATGGCTTATGCATCTTTTTCTCCTAATATATCACAGGAAATACAACCTCTTGTTCCAGCTCTTCAAAGTAATTGGTTAATTTACCATGTGGTAACATGTTTTTTGGCTTATGCTGCTTTTACAGTAGCTTGTGGTGTGAGTATCATGTATTTGGTTAAATTTAGAAAGGAAGAAAAAAAATTACCATTTGGCCCTATATTATCATTGTTTCCCACTACTGCTCTTCTTGATGATATTAATTATAAGGCCATAGCTGTAGGGTTTCCTATGTTGACATTGGGTATTATTACTGGTGCAGCATGGGCAAGTTATGCATGGGGCAGCTACTGGAGCTGGGATCCAAAGGAAACGTGGTCCTTGATAACATGGTTTGTTTATGCTGCTTTTCTGCATGCTCGTTTTACTAGAGGTTGGCGAGGTAAAAAAGCAGCCTGGTTATCGGTTATTGGATTTCTGTCAGTTATTATAACTTATTTGGGGGTTAATTTACTACTTTCAGGATTGCATAGCTATGGAGGTAATTAAAAACAATATCAAGTTTTTGATTATTCTTTTTGTTTCAATTTTAACCTATACCGTTTCCTCCTATGGTGTGGAGAATTATGTACCTTAAGGGTGTCATGACAATCTTTTAAAAAGAACCTTTTGCGCATGGCTCCGTAAGAGGTATAAACTGTCAAAGATGTCATGGTGGTGAAGAACATCTGTACCCTTTAATAAAAAAAAGAAGAGATATGTAGTATTTGTCATAAAACTATAATATGCAAAAAAATATTCATCCTCCTGTATCCAAAAACTGTATGAACTGTCATAATTCCTGTTCATTAAAGTATGAAAATTTGTTAATTAGCTCTAAAGAAACTTTATGATTCAATTGTCAAGAGCAAAGGTATTTTAAAAATAATGTTATACATCCACCGGTATATGAAAATTGTATGAACTGCCATAAGCCTCATGATAGTGATTACAAAAAGTTATTGATTAATCAGGATAGTAAACTTTGTTACAACTGTCATGAACCAAAAAATACAAAAAAAACATATCCATCCACCTGTTAAAGAAGGCGATTGTGTTGGTGTCATAATCCCCATTCTGCAAGAACAAAAGGTTTGACAAAGGATGTGGGTAATAGTTTGTGTTTTTTGTGTCACGATAAAAAGAGTTATGTAGGTAAAAAAATGTTCACGCCCCTGTATCTGAAAATTGCAAAAATTGTCATCAACCCCATGAAAGTGATTTTGCCAGACTTTACAGGAGTAAACAGGAAAAACTTATAAAAAGGGCGTTCAAAAGCTTTGGAGTTTGGAATATTCCTATAAAATTTACCAAAACTATCACTGGTGGTGGGTGTATTGTGGGATGTCATAAGCCATTTTATTTTGATAGAGTTAAACCAGTAAAAAATTAAGAACTATGGTAAAAAATTTTAATATCCTTGGTACTTGTTTTTATTAGCAAAGCCTATGCTTTAAAGATAATTGTTACCGATGACAAAAGCTTTGTAACTTCACCATATATTTATGTAATTGCTAATATTGAACGTGAAGATGCAACTCATGTTATGATTACAGTTAATGACATAAAATCACCACTTATTCACATTGCATCAAACGACTTTAAATCCCAATTTAAAGATTATCTCATAATAGATGTAGAGCTTGAGAAAGGTGAGAATCTTCCAAGTCTATCATTATTTAAAAATGGGAGGCCAATAGAGGAGAAAAAAGCTTTAGTCAATCTCATTTTACCCCCTGGAGATATTCCTAATAATGCTAAAAAAAATTATTTTCATAAAGAGGAAAAGGAAAATTTGTCTTGATTCTCACGCTTCTATACAAAATTGTGCGGAGTGCCACAAAAGGATTCTTTCTAAAAAATATGTTCATGGTACAGCAGGTTTTGGGGATTGTAATGTATGTCATTTAGAAGATAATAAAAATGGTGTAAAATATACAGTGCAACAAAGTATTGTTGAAATATGCATTAATTGTCATAATAATATGAGAATAGATAATTACAGATATGCGCATGGTCCATTTGTTGCTGGTTCCTGTGAAGTTTGCCATGATTTACATTCATCGGAATATCCCCATCAATTAAAGATGGATACTAAGGATTTGTGCATAAGTTGTCATCATGAGTTTAAAAAACCAGGTGTTATTCATGTGGTAACCAAACATCCCTTAAGCGGTAAAAGGGATCCATCAAGACCCGGGAAAATGCTTCAATGTAGTAGCTGCCACAACCCCATGGAGAAAATTCCCAGGTATTTTTTGTTAGGGGTGTAAAAAATAGAATGGAGCTGTGTACAATATGTCATAAAAAATGAAGGGGTTTGGAATGTTTAAGAAATTTTTATGGTGTTTTTTAGTAATTTTATTTTTTTCCTGTTCACAAAAACAGGAGGTAGTTAAAAAAGAGCGTTTTTTCTGGCCACCACCACCAAATGAACCTAAGGTAGAGTTTATTGGTGCATACAGTGGCAACAGTGATTTGCCTCAAAAATTCAGCTTTGTTAAGAAAATTACTGGTGCCACTGAGCCTGAGATTAAACTTAGAAACCCCCTTCATATTACTTCAGATGGTGAAGGTATTGTGGTTGTAACAGATTTGCTACCCTATGGTGGACTGGTGTTTAATTTTAATGAAAACAAGGTAGAGTTTATATCTAAAGAACCTTCCTTTCAGTTTGCAACAGGAGTGGCTTTTGATAGGGATAGGCTTTATGTTGCCGATGGTAGGGCAGGGAACATAAAAGTTTTTACGAAAAAAGATAGAAATCCCCTTTATACTATAGGAGATGGGGATTTACAAAGTCCTAATGGTATTGCTATAAATGATAAACTAAACTGGCTTTATATAGTTGATACTAAAGCTCATAAAGTTTATGTATATGATCTTATAACAAAAAAACAGCTTTTTAGCTTTGGAAAACCTGGTGATAAGGAAGGGGAATTTAATAGACCATGGGGCATCAGTATTGATAAAAATGGTGATGTCTATATCACTGATGGGTTGAATGCGAGAATACAAATTTTTGATAAAAATGGGAAATTTATCAGCATGTTTGGTAAAAGGGGTGATAAACCGGGTGAATTTGCTCAGGTAAAGGGTATTGGTATAGATTCTGATAATAACATTTATGTAATTGATCCTTTTAAGTCGATTCAGTTATTTGATAGACAGGGGCAGCTTTTAGGATTAGTTGGTGCACCGGGTACTAAGGGTATAGGCGCTATGAGTTTGCCAATGGGACTTTATGTGGATAAGCATGACAGAATATATGTAGTAGATCAGATGAACAGGCGTTTCCAAATATTTCAGTATATGAATGAAGTGTATAAGAAGAAGAATCCTGTAGATTTTGGTGAAAAGGCAAAATAATGGCGTGAAAAAACATTAACACTAAATTAAAAATTTTCAAATTTTTTATTTACTAATTTATGAATTTATGTATACCTTCATAAAAAAAGGTGAAAGGTTAGTAAAAAAAAGCTTTAGTATTAAAAATAGCAGCTGCTTTAGCACTAGCTGTGGTAAATGTTTATGCTGCATCAGACATTAGAAACACAAAGCATAATCTGGCAAACTGGTCAGGTAACACTTATCGTTCCACCGATTATAATGAAGTCTGTGTTTTCTGTCACACTCCCCACATGGCTGGTAGTTGGCCCCTTTGGAACAGAAATTATACTGAGCCCACATTTATAGCTTATTCATCAGTAATGTTTAATCCACAGAATTTTGGTGGTACAGGGCAGCCAGATGAAACATCAAAGTTGTGTTTCTCCTGTCACGAGCAGCAAAATACAGCATCTACAACGAATCTCCTTAATACATCGAATCTTGTAAATGGTAGTCAACCTTCATTTAATTTTACAAAGATTCATCCAACAGCTGCTTTAGGTACAGATCTAAGAGATGATCACCCAATTGGTTTTAACTACTCAGCAGCAGCAAATACAAATTATGAGCTTTATACTGCCGCACAAGCAGCTGCGAATATGGGAGAATCAGTAGCAGCAATATTCCCAGGTGATCAGATGACTTGCTTTAGCTCTCATGATGTTCATGGAAAAGTTTCAGGAGGTTTTGTTATACCTGTGTTATTAAGAAGGTTAAATGCTTCCAGTATGCTTTGCTGGTCCTGCCATAACAGGTAAAATTTAATTAAACAGGGGGGATTATCCCCCTTTTTTGAGATGAAAAATGTAATTATTATTTTTTTTATTTATGTTGTAGTTTTGATTCCCATCCCCTTCTTGCAAAAGGGTTTTCTGGCTCTCTATCTTATACCTATCAGGAAGATAAAATTGATTATCACATCTCAAACAGGGAAGAAAATAATTCTTATTTTTTACAGCGTTATAATCTGGATTACTCAAAACTAATTTTTCTACAAGATGGAGCCTTAGGTACTTTAAGGTAATGGAAACGGCAATGGTGGTATTCTCTCAGGTAATGGCAACGGACTTTTCCACAGTGGAAATGGTAATGGAGGTGGGTTATTGGGTAGAAGGGTTGGGCCTCTTACGCCATATGCATATCTATTCGAATGGGAAAATTTTAGAACTGAAGGTGATAATATAGAGACAACCACTACAAATAGATATACATTGAATCTCGGGTTTTTAAAATTCTGGATAAATGCATATTATTATGTAACTGATGATGGTATAAAAAAAGTTCGTGAAACAATAGAAGTAGGCCAGAGGAGATATGATGGAAGACTTCTCTGGACATTGATAAATAACTGGATGGCATCATCAAGTTATTTTGCATATAATTTAGATAAAGTTAATGATGTTGTCTCAAAAGAGAGCTATGAAGGCAATTTCATTTTTAAAACCTTCAGGAAAGATTGGAGATCCGATCTAATTGCAAAAATCCTATATGAAAATGGATCCCTTGATGAAAGAATTAATATAAAACTACCCTATTATTTTTATGGCAGTACTTCTTTAACAAACTCTTTCAGTGGCGCTCTATCTTATGAGTTAGATAAAATTATGCGGGATAGATCTGAAGATTCTCAAACAAGTAAAGCAGTAAATAATTTCTCATTAACATTTAAGAGGGGGGAATGGAGTTATACTTCCCGACATGATATAATTTACTTCACAGATAATACCAACAATAAATCAGGTATTTTTGATTACGACTATCTAACTTTCAACTATGATTTTAGTTTTATCAAACACTCTGGGTTAAGCTCACCTTATTTTCATGAAGGTGGATATACATTGACAGTACATGATTATCTTACAAGTAGTGTAGATAATAAGAAAATAAGGCAGATTCATACAGTAAGATATAAAATTTCGGGCCCAATTAATCCAAAGTTAAGTTTTCTATTTTCAGAGAAGAACGATTAAAGGTATGGCATCTTATACAAAAATTGAAAGAAAAGTATTCATTAATGCAGAAACAGGTAAAAGCATATTACAAAGGGTCAGTAATAATGATGAGTCAAACTATTTCGTTAATTTACAGGTTTTATATACTCCAGGATATAATTTTACTTCAAAAACAGTGGCTTTTATAAATCGTTCAGATAGAGAAAATGGGGTTGATACTTTTACAGAAAGCAAGGGTATCTCCGAAGAACTTAGTTATGCCATTTATACAAATGATTATTATAGTAGAAAAATCCTTGATACAAGGGCTTATGCAAAATATGAAAAATATACTAATATTTCAGGTTTAATAGCAGATAGGTACATCGGTACAAATCCATTTAAGGAAAAAACACTCATAACTCTGGAAGGAATTTTAACTTTATATCCCTATAGATATTTATCGGTGGGTGGTAGAATAAAAAATGAGAGTTTTAAAGATGAAGATGGTTATAAAGATAATTTAACATATATAATAAGGGCTGATTTAACATTTCCTTTGCTTTCTATTAATAGCTATTACCAGCATAAAAAAATAAGAATTGATGGTAATAGAGACGAAGACATATTTTTTATAAATTTGACCAAGCGTTTTTGATTTATTCACCTTTTTCCTTTGTGTTAAAATCTCACACATATGAACTTTTTTAAGATTGAGAAAATAGAAAAATTAATTTTTTTTGCAATTTTATTATTTCTAATTTTTGTTTTTTATCCCCTTGAAACCTTCTCAGAGGGGGTTGATTTTTTGTTGGGTGGTTATTTTTTAGGGACTCCCCATCCCCCTTCTTACCCTGTTTACACACAGTTAGTTTGTCTGACAAAATATATTCCTTTAGGAAATTTAGCCTTAAGAGCAAATCTTTTGACAGCTTCTTTATCTTTTTTATTTCTTTTGTTTTTTTACAAAAAACTCAAAGGTAGCCTGTTAGATAGGTTTGTATGTATAATTGTTGTTCTTTTTAGCTATACATTTTTTATTAACTCGATAAATGGAGAGTTGTATGTATTAAATCTCCTTTTAATTTTTCTCATATTCTTTTTACTGGAAAAAGAGGATAAA
>CALINM010000032.1 GCA_938045315.1 uncultured bacterium
GATAATACTACAATAACTGTAGAGTTGATAACACCTGTTGCATTAGAGAAGGAGCTTCGTTTTGCTATCCGTGAAGGTGGTAGAACAATAGGTGCAGGTGTTGTTACAGAAATTTTAGAATAAAACTATAAGGGTAAGGCGGTTTTTTATGAATAGCCAGAAGATTCGTATTAAATTAAAAGCTTTTGATCACAGATTATTAGATCAGTCTGTGAGTGAAATTGTAGATACTGCTAAAAAAACAGGGGCAAAAGTGGTAGGACCAATACCACTTCCCACAAAAATAAGTAGATTTACAGTTTTACGTTCCCCTCATGTGGATAAAAAGTCGAGGGAGCAGTTTGAGATGAGAGTGCATATGAGACTAATGGATATACTCCATCCAACACAGCAGACAATCGATGCTTTAATGAAATTAGAGTTGTCTGCAGGTGTTGATGTGGAGGTCAAATTAAGCTAAAAGGATAAGGTGCCATGAAAGGTATTTTGGGAAAAAAATTAGGCATGACACAATACTTCAATGAGGCTGGCGAAATTGTTCCAGTCACTGTAGTTGAAGTTACCCCTAATTATGTGGTTCAAAAAAAAGTTAAAGAAAAAGAGGGGTACAATGCATTGCAACTTGGTTTCCAAGAGAAAAAAATAACCAGAGTTAATAAGCCAATGCTTGGGCATTATAAAAAAGCTGGAGAAAAAGCGTTTTATTTTCTCAAAGAAGTTAAATTTGATAATGTAGATCAATTTCAGATAGGTCAGCAGATAAATGTTAGTGATGTTTTTCAAGAAGGTGAGTTTATTGATGTTACGGCTTTTTCAAAGGGTAAAGGATTCCAGGGAGTAATGAAGAGACATAATTTCAAAGGTGGTAGAGCCACTCATGGTTCAATGTTTCACAGAGCTCCTGGTTCTGCAGGGTCAAGCACCTTCCCATCAAGGGTCTGGAAGGGCAAAAGATATCCGGGGCATATGGGTAACGAAAAAGTTACTGTTCAAAATTTAAAAATAGAAAAGATTTTTGCAGATAGAAATATTGTTTTAATAAAAGGTGCAATCCCGGGTGCTAATAATTCACTTGTGATTATAAAGAATGCTATAAAAAAGAGTGCATAATTGTTAAGGAGCTATATCATGGCTAAGATGCCTGTTTATGATCAGAATTTTACAAAAGTAGATGAAATTGAAGTAAATGATGCTGTTTTTTTTGGACCTGTAAAAGATTATTTGATTCATACAGTAGTTAAGATGCAGTTAGCAAATAAAAGACAGGGTACAGCATCTACAAAAACACGTGGAGAAGTTTCTGGTGGTGGAAAAAAACCATGGAAACAGAAAGGTACTGGTAGAGCAAGAGTTGGTTCAATACGTTCGCCCTTATGGAGAAAGGGAGGTATTATTTTTGGTCCTAAACCGAGAGATTACTCATACACAGTGCCAAAAAAAGTTAGAAGAGCAGCAATGAGGTCAGCTTTAAGTCAGAAAACTAAGGATAATAAGCTTTTTATAATCGATGACATAAAACTCCCTGAAGTTAAAACAAAGCATTTTATATCTATACTTAAAGCATTCAATATTAATAATACACTGGTTGTTATGCCTTCAAAAAATAGAGATGTGGAATTATCGGCTCGTAACATACCAAATGTTAAGGTTTTATGCATCGACTCACTTAATGTTTATGATGTTATGAAATATGAAAATATCATGCTCCATAAGCAGTCATTGGAGAGGATTGAAGGAGTTTATGGACTATGAAAACTTTATATGATGTTATAAAAGGTCCTGTAATAACAGAGAAAGCAACAATCCTTAAAGAGGAGAGAAAGGTAGTATTTAAAGTAGCCAAAGGAGCTACAAAAAAAGAGATTAAAGATGCTGTAGAAAAGCTCTTTAAAGTTAAAGTTGAAAGCGTAAGAACTGCAATATTGCCAGGCAAATGGAAACGAATCGGAAGAAGTGTTGGAAGAACAAATGCATGGAAGAAAGCAATAGTAACTCTTAAAGAAGGGGAAAAATTAGATTTTATCGAAAGTTGAGGGTATAGAAAATGGCAGTAAAAGTTTATAAACCAACATCTCCGGGTAGAAGATTTGTTACTACATCTACTTTTGAAGAGATTACAAAAAAAGAACCTGAAAAATCTTTACTTGTAAAGATTGAAAAGTCATTTGGAAGAAACCACTTCGGGAGAATAACAGCCTGGCATAGAGGTGGTGGGCACAAGAGATTATACAGACTGATTGATTTTAAAAGGGATAAATTTGGCGTACCGGGTATAGTAGAAGCGATTGAATATGATCCCAATCGTTCTGCAAGGATTGCCCTTATAAAATATAAAGATGGTGAAAGAAGATATATTATCGCACCCTTGGGATTGTCAGTAGGAGATGAGGTAATGTCTGGACCTGAAGCTGAGATAAAACCTGGTAATGCACTACCTTTAAAAAACATTCCTGTAGGTACAATGGTATATAATATAGAGTTTAAAATTGGTAAGGGGGGGCAAATAGCAAGAAGTGCTGGTGCTTTTGCCCAGATAATGGGTAAAGAAGAAGGCTATGCTCTTATCAAAATGCCATCAGGGGAACTTAGAAAGATAAATATTAACTGTATGGCAACGGTTGGACAGGTGGGGAATCTGGATCATGAAAATATATCGATTGGTAAAGCGGGTAGGTCTCGCTGGCTTGGGAAAAGACCTCATGTGAGAGGTGTTGCTATGAACCCGATAGATCATCCTCTTGGTGGTGGCGAAGGAAAAAGCTCCGGTGGTAGACATCCTTGTTCACCATGGGGTCAATTGGCCAAGGGTTTAAAAACAAGGCGTAATAAAAGAACTTCAGTATATATTGTAAAAAGAAGAAAATAAGTGAGGAACAAAAATGGGAAGATCGAGTAAAAAGGGGCCTTTTGTTGACGACCATTTAATGAAAAAAGTGAAGAAAGCTATAGAAACGGGTGATAAAAAAGTAATTAAAACCTGGTCGAGAAGATCTACAATATTACCGGAGTTTGTAGGATTGACCTTCGCTGTACATAATGGCAGGAAATTTATACCTGTTTTTGTAACCGAAAATATGGTGGGTCATAAATTGGGTGAATTTGCACCAACAAGAACTTTTCATGGTCATGCGGGTGATAAAAAATCAAAGGTATCTGGAAAGTAGGGGGAAATATGGAAGTAAAGGCTAAAGCAAAATATATAAAGATTTCTCCACGAAAAGCTGGCTTAATTGCGGATTTGATTAGAGGTAAAGATGTAAATCAGGCTCTTGATATTCTGAAATACAATCCGAGAAATGGTGCAAGACTCTTTTTGAAGGTTTTAAAGTCTGCTATTGCTAATGCAGAGCAAAAAAAGATTATTGATATAGACAGTCTTTATGTTAAAAAAGCTTATGCTGAGCAGTCATTTTCTTTAAAGAGAGTAATGCCAAAAGCTATGGGCAGGGCTGATATAATTAGAAAAAGATATAGTCATTTAGTAGTAGTACTTGATGAGAGATAAAGGAGGTATACCTTGGGACAGAAAGTAAACCCAATTGGATTAAGAATCGGGATAAATAAAACATGGAATTCCCGGTGGTTTTCAGATAAAGATTATGCAAAACTTCTTCATGAAGATTTAAAGATAAGGAGTTTTCTAAAAAAACAGTTTTATCATGCGGGTATTGCTGATGTAGTAATAGAGCGTTCTCCTGAAAAAGCAAGGGTGATTATTTACACTGCTAAACCAGGTATAATAATCGGTAGAAAAGGTTCTGAGTTAGAGAATCTTAAGAAAATGATACAAAAATTTACAAAAAGCGAGATTTTTGTTCAAGTTGAAGAAGTTAGGAGGCCGGAACTCAGTGCTGTTCTTGTCGCTGAAAATGTAGCATTACAGCTCGAAAGAAGGGTAGCGTTTAGAAGAGCTATGAAAAAGGCTGTTACAGCCGCTATGAGGATGGGTGCGAAGGGTATAAAAGTATCATGTGCTGGAAGGTTAGCGGGGGCAGAAATCGCACGTACAGAATGGTACAGGGAAGGGAGAGTTCCCCTACAAACCTTGAGAGCAGATATTGATTATGGTGTTGCAACAGCTAAAACAAAATATGGTGTTATAGGTGTTAAAGTAGCGATTTTTAAAGGTGAAGTTGGTCAATACGCAGATTTCAAAAGGTTATAATAAAAAGGAGTTTATATATGTTGACGCCAAAAAAGGTTAAATACAGAAAACAGCAGAAGGGAAGGCTAAGAGGTGTTGCCACCAGGGGTACGGAAGTTGCTTTTGGACACTATGGTTTGCAAGCACTGGAAGCCGGTTTTTTAACTACCAGACAGATTGAAGCAGCACGTATAGCCATATCAAGAAGAATGAAAAAGGGTGGCAAACTCTGGATCAGGATTTTTCCTGATAAACCTATAACTGCTAAACCAGCGGAAACACGTATGGGTAAAGGTAAAGGAGCGCCAGTAGACTGGGTTTGCCCTGTTAAGCCTGGAAGGATTCTATATGAAGTTGAAGGTATATCAATGGAAGAAGCAAAAGAAGCCTTTCGACTTGCTGCTAATAAATTACCAATAAAAGCAAGATTTGTTGCAAGAGAGGAAGAATAGTTATGAAGATGTCAGAAATTAGGGACCTGGGGATAAAGGAATTAAACGAAAAAGTTAAAGAATTGAGGGAAGAAATTTTCAGGTTAAGGTGGCAGAAAAGTCTTAATCAGCTTGAAAATACTGCAAAGATTAAAAGTTTAAGAAAAGACCTGGCAAGGGTTTTAACTGCTATTAAAGAGAAAAATTTAAATAAATGAGGAAGGAATACATGGAGCATAAAAAAAGGTCAAAAACTTTTATAGGTACTGTAGTAAGTAATAAGATGGATAAAACTGTTGTAGTTGCTGTAGAGCGTATATTCATGCATCCCATTTATAAGAAGATAGTACGGGAAAAGAAAAAATATAAAGCTCACGATGAAAAAAATGAATGTAAGATTGGTGATAAAGTAATGATTATTGAAACAAGACCGCTTAGCAAAGAAAAAAGATGGGCTGTAAAACAGATAGTAGAAAAAGTTCAGACTTTGGAAGGTTAAATAAGGAGCTAAATTATGATTCAGATGCAAACAAAGCTTGAAGTTGCAGATAATTCTGGTGCAAAAAAGGTGATGTGTATTAAGGTTGTAGGTAGTACGAAGAGAAGATATGCAACTGTTGGTGATTTGATTATGATTTCTGTAAAAGAAGCTATCCCTGAAGGTAAAGTTAAGAAAGGTGATGTTCTTAAAGCTGTGGTTGTAAGAACTAAAAAAGCTGTTAGAAGACCTGATGGTTCATATATTCGCTTTGACGATAATGCAGCGGTTTTATTAAATAATCAGTTAGAGCCTATAGGGACACGTATTTTTGGGCCAGTGGCTCGTGAGCTTAGAGCTAAAAAGTTTATGAAGATAATCTCATTAGCGCCAGAAGTTTTATAGGAGTTTAAATATGGTTAAAACTTATTTAAAGAAAGATGATGTGGTTGAAGTTCAATCAGGTAAAGATAAAGGAAAGACAGGGAAGATTTTAAAAGTTTTACGTGAGGAAGGTAAAGTACTTGTGGAAAAAATAAATTTAGTAAAAAGGCATATGAGACCCAATCAATCTAATCCTCAGGGAGGGATTATTGAAAAGGAAAAGCCACTACCTGTATCAAAAGTGCTCCTTTATTGTAAGAAATGTACTCGAGGGGTTAGGATAGGCAGAAAAATATTGGATGATGGTAGCAAAGTTAGATATTGCAAAAAATGTGGAGAAATTATTTAAGAGGTAAATGATATGGCAAGACTGAAAGAATTATACGAGAAAGAAATAAAAGCTAAGCTTATGAAAGAGCAGGGATATAAGAATATCTGTCAGGTTCCGAAATTAGAAAAAATTGTTATAAATATGGGGCTGGGAGAGGCAACTGCAAATATAAAGCTAATTGATAGGGCAGTTGAAGAAATTAGCCTTATTACTGGACAAAAGCCAGTTGTCACAAAGGCAAAGAAGGCGATATCAAATTTTAAACTCAGAAAAGGCATGCCAATTGGGGTTATGGTTACTTTAAGAAGGGATAAAATGTACGAATTTCTGGAGAGGTTCTTAACGGTTGCACTTCCAAGAGTGCGTGATTTTAAAGGTATTTCTAGTAAATCCTTCGACGGAAGAGGTAATTATACTATCGGTGTAAAAGAGCAGTTAATTTTTCCAGAAATTGATTACGATAAAGTAGAAAAAATCAAGGGTATGAATATTACCTTTGTTACAACTGCAAAAAATGATGAGGAAGCAAAGGCGTTACTAACAGCCTTTGGTTTTCCCTTTAGAGATTAAGGAGGATAATACGTGGCTAAAGTATGCATGATGGTAAAAGCTTCAAGAAAGCCAAAATTTAAGGTGAGGCAATATAACCGTTGTCCACTGTGTGGTCGTCCGAGAGCTTTTTTGCGCAAATTCAATATGTGTCGTATATGTTTTAGAAATTTAGCCTCACGTGGTGAAATACCAGGTGTAACTAAGGCAAGTTGGTAGGAGTGGCTTATGGATACAATAGCAAATATGTTAACTATAATTAGAAATGGCTGTATGGCAAAAAAATCGGAAGTTATAGTTCAGTACTCGAAAATTAATGAAAAGATAATTGAAATACTAAAAAAAGAAGGGTTTATCCCCGGCTACGAAAAAGAAATGAAAAATAATCATCCAGTAATAAAAGTAAAACTTGGATATGATGAAAAAAGAAGACCAATTATAAACTCATTGATAAGGGTTAGCAAACCAGGGCGACGTGTATATGTTAAACATGCTGCTATTCAGCCAGTTAAAAGAGGGCTTGGTGTAGCAATACTCAGTACATCTAAAGGTGTTATGACAGATAAAGAAGCAATTAAAAATAATATTGGCGGAGAGTTACTCTGCAAAATCTGGTAAGGAGTTTTTATAATGTCAAAAATAGGCAGAAAACCAATAGAATTACCAAAAGGTGTTACAGTTACGGTGAGTGAAAATAAAGTAAAAGTGCAAGGACCAAAGGGGTCTCTTGAACATGATTTAATGCCGGGAATTAAGATTAGAATTAGTGAAAATCAAGTTTTTGTGGAAAGGGAAAATGATAAAAATCAGACGAAGGCTTTTCATGGACTGATGAGGGCTAAGATTAATAATATGGTTATAGGTGTATCTCAGGGGTTTACAAAAGAACTTGAATTATTTGGAGTAGGTTACAGGGCAGATTTACAGGGAAATGTTTTAAATTTCACACTTGGATATTCCCATCCGGTTAAATTTGAATTACCGAAAGGTGTTAGTTGTTCTGTTGAGAAACAAACGAAGATAATACTAAGTTCCATTGATAAGGAAGTTTTGGGACAAACAGCAGCAAACATTATTTCATTGAGATTACCCGATGCTTATAAAGGTAAAGGTGTAAGAATAGCTGGTACAGTACTAAAACTTAAACCAGGCAAAGCTGCGGCTAAGAAATAAATAATAGAGGGATGGTTATGAAGTCTAAGAAAAAACTGGAACCAAGAATCAAAAGAAAAATAAGAATAAGGGAAAAGATATCCGGGACAAAAGATAGACCTCGTATGTGTGTTTACAGAAGTTTAAAGCATCTATACGTTCAGATAATAGATGATGAAGAAGGAAGAACGCTTGTATCAGCATCCACTTTAGGTAATGATTTTGATGCAAATCTTAAAAATAAGAAAAATCTTGAGGCAGCAAAAGCGTTGGGTAAATTAATAGCTGAAAAAGCTAAATCCCTGGGAATTACCAAAGTAGTTTTTGATAGAAATGGTTACAAATACCATGGCAGGGTAAAAAGTATAGCTGATGCCGCAAGAGAAGCTGGTTTAATCTTTTAAAAGGGGGTATGCCTTGGAAGATTTTGAAGTAAGAGAAACACAAGATCAATTAGTTGACAGATTAATAAGTATTAATAGGGTAGCTAAAGTTGTTAAAGGGGGTAGACGTTTTAGATTCAGTGCCCTTGTAGTGGTTGGTGATGGTAATGGTTCTGTTGGTTATGGGCTGGGAAAAGCCAGGGAAGTACCTGAAGCAATCAGAAAGGCAGTAGATAAGGCAAAAAGAGGGGTAGTAAAAGTTCCTATAATGCAGGGCACAATACCCCATGAGGTAATAGGAGAACACGGGGCTACAAAAGTTTTACTTCTCCCAGCATCGCCGGGTACAGGTGTTATTGCTGGTTCAACGGTAAGAGCAGTGGTTGAATCAGTAGGTATACATAACGTGTTAACTAAAATAATTGGTTCATCAAATCCACATAATGTTGTAAAAGCAACAATAAAAGCACTGATGAGTCTCAGTGATCCTCAGGAAGTTTCAAGAAGAAGGGGCAGAGAGATTACCGATTATGAACTTTATAAGTCTGCTTAAATCATTTAAGTTAGGGGACTGAAAATGGAGAAAAAGTTAAAAGTAACGTTAAAAAGAAGTCTCATTGGTTGTAATGAAAAACAAAGAAATATAGCGAAGGGAATAGGATTAAAAAAAACAAGTTCTTCCGTAGTAGTGCCGGATACGCCAGCTTTTAGGGGTATGATTGAGAAAATAAAGCATTTATTAGTTGTCTCTGAATTATAGGAGGAAAAATGAAGTTAAATGAACTTAAACCAAAGCCAGGTGCCGTTAAGAAAAATAAAAGGGTTGGCAGGGGACCAGGTTCTGGTCATGGTAAAACTTCTTGTCGTGGTGGCAAGGGTCAAACAGCAAGAACGGGCGCATCTATACCACCTTATTTTGAAGGCGGACAGATGCCACTTGTGAGAAGGATTCCAAAGAGAGGTTTCAGGAATGCTCCTTTCAAAAAGGAGTATGCGATAATAAATCTTGACCAATTAAATAAATTTGAACCACAAACGGAGATAACTCCTGATTTCTTGCTAAAAAATAAAATTGTCAAAGATTTAAAAGATGGTTTGAAGGTTTTAGCTGATGGGGAATTAAGGGTTCCACTTATAGTAAAAGCTCATAAATTTAGTAAAACGGCGATGGAAAAAATTGAAAAAGCAGGTGGTAGAGCGGAGGTAATTGCTTGATAAATAGATTTCAAAATATACCTAAAATACCAGAATTAAACAAAAGACTTTTGTTTACTTTAATGATGCTTATTGTTTATAGAATAGGTGTGCATATACCAACTCCTGGTATAGATGCCGATGCCCTTTCAGAGTATTTCAAAATGGCAGGTGGAACGATATTTGGATTCTTTAATATGTTCAGTGGTGGTGCCTTAGAGAGATTCTCAGTTTTTGCTCTTGGGATTATGCCCTATATATCTTCTTCGATTATTATGCAACTTTTAACTGTTGTATCACCAACTTTAGCAAGGCTCCAAAAGGAAGGTGAATTGGGTAGAAAAAAGATTACCCAATATACAAGATATGGTACAGTTATAATAAGTTTAATTCAGGGATTTGGCATTGCATACGGTCTGGAGCACACAACCGGACCGGTGGGACAAAGCATTGTAACAAATCCCGGCTGGTCTTTCAGAATATTAACTGCACTGACTCTTACCTCTGGTACTGCTTTTATCATGTGGTTAGGTGAGCAGATGACTGAAAGAGGTATAGGTAATGGTATATCAATGATTATATTTGCAGGTATTGTTGCCCGCATGCCTGCAGCGTTGGGCAATACATTCAATTTATTAAAAACTGGAGAATTAAATCTTTTTCTTTTGTTAGCTCTTTTAATTTTTATGTTTTTTGTTGTTGCTGCGATTATTTTTATGGAAACATCACAGAGGAAGATACCTATTCAATATCCCCAAAGGGTAGTTGGTAATAAAATTTACAGCAATCAAACAACACATCTACCACTAAAGGTTAATTCTGCAGGTGTTATCCCGCCAATTTTTGCATCATCGATCTTAATGTTCCCTGCAACAGTTGCCAGTTTTATCCCCAAGGAAACCCTTAACAAAATGCCGGTGTTGAATACAATCTTACAGAGTTTAGGCCCGGACAACCTATTATATAATATAATATTCGTTGGTCTCATAATTTTCTTCGCTTATTTTTATACAGCAATAGTTTTCAATCCCCAGGATGTTGCAGAGAATTTAAAAAAATATGGTGGTTACATCCCTGGAATTAGACCTGGTCCCAAAACAGGAGAGTATATAGATAAAATACTTGGAAGAATCACTTTAGGCGGTGCAATATATGTATCAATTATATGTGTTTTACCTAATATTTTAATTTCGAAATTTAATGTTCCCTTTTACTTTGGTGGGACTGCTCTTCTAATAGTTGTAGGTGTTGCACTTGACACTCTTGCTCAAATAGAGACTTTCTTACTTTCACGAAGCTATGAAGGTTTTACAAAAAAAGGGAGAATAAGAAGTAGAAGATAAAGGGGGAGAGTATGAGAATTATTTTTTTAGGCCCTCCGGGGGCAGGTAAAGGTACACAGGCAAAAATGTTAATAGATCGTTATGGAATTCCACAGATTTCCACAGGTGATATACTGCGTGCTGCTGTAAAGGAAGGCACACCTATGGGGATAAAAGCAAAAGAGTATATGGATGCAGGTAAGTTAGTTCCCGATGAAGTAGTGATAGGCATTATGCAGGATAGATTAAAACAGTCTGATTGTAATAAAGGTTTTATACTTGATGGTTTTCCAAGAACAGTGGCGCAAGCTGAAGCTTAAGAAAAGATGCTTGAAGAACTTAATATGCCTATTGATAAAGTACTCGCTTTAGATGTCCCAGATGAAGTATTGCTGGAAAGATTAACAGGAAGAAGAACATGTAAGTCATGTGGGCAAATGTATCATATTAAGTTTGATCCCTCTAAAAAGGGTAATTATTGTGATAAATGTGGTGGTGAGCTATTTCAAAGAGATGATGATAAAGAGGAGACTATAAAAAATAGATTGGCGGTTTATCATGCACAAACAGCTCCACTTCTTGATTTTTATGGGAAGAAAGGTATGGTGGTGAAAATTGATGGGACAAAGGCTCCAAATGAAATTTTTGAATCATTGATAAAGGTTTTAGAAGGGAAGTAATTGGTAATATTAAAAACAGAAGAGGAAATAAAAAAATTAAGAGAAATAGGATTGATAGCTGCTAACATTTTAAAAGAAGCAGTAGATTTAATAAAAGTTGGGGTTAGAGCAAAAGATATTGATAATATGTTAGGTGTGTTAGCAGATAAAAACAAAGTAAAGAATGCTTTTAAAGGATATAAAGGTTATCCAGCAAATGTATGTATTTCGGTGAATGATGAAGTTGTACATGGGATTCCCACAGAGGACAAAATATTTAAGAAAGGTGATATCGTTAGCTTGGATTATGGTGTAGAAAAAGATGGTTATTATACTGATTTAGCAGTTACAGTGATTGTTGATGATGGCAGTGATGAAGATAAGAAATTAGTATGTGTTACCAGAGAAGCTTTATACAAGGGGATAGAAAAGGCAGTGGTTGGAAATCGTTTATTTGATATTTCATATGCTATACAAAGACATGTGGAATCAAATGGTTTTTCTGTAGTAAGAGCCTTTGTAGGGCATGGTATAGGTAGAAATTTACATGAAGAACCACAGCTTCCAAATTTTGGAAGTCCTGGATGTGGGATTAAATTAAAAGAGGGTATGGTATTGGCGATAGAACCTATGGTCAATGCGGGTAGTTATGATATAATAATTAAAAATGATGGCTGGACAGCGGTAACGGCTGATGGTAAAAAATCAGCTCATTTTGAGCATTGTGTTGCAATTACAAAAAAAGGACCGATTATTTTGACAGCTCTGGAGGGGTTTAATGCCTAAAGAAGATGCAATTGAGGTAGAAGGAGTTGTTGTAGAAACCCTCCCTAATGCAATGTTTAGAGTTAAGCTGGATAATGGGCATCTTATATTAGCTCACGTTTCTGGTAAGATGAGAATGCATTTTATAAGGATTCTTCCAGGCGATAGAGTAATGGTTGAATTATCTCCCTACGATTTAACGAGGGGTAGGATTATATATAGAGCAAAATAAAGGAGTAATAAAATGAAAGTCAGGCCTTCTGTAAAAAAGATATGTAGTAAATGTAAGGTTATTAAAAGAAAGGGTGTAATTAAAATAATATGTGAAAACCCTAAACATAAGCAAAGACAAGGATAAGGAGGAAGATTGTGGCACGTATAGCAGGAGTTGATTTACCAAAAAATAAAAGAATTGAGATTGCCTTAACTTACATATATGGGATTGGGAGGGCAACGGCTCAAAAAATACTAGATCAGGCTGGTGTAAGTTATGATGTTAGGGCTAAAGATTTAACTGACGACCAGATAACACGAATAAGGGATATCATTGATAAGAATTATAAAGTTGAGGGTGATTTACGTAGAGAAGTGGCTCTTAATATAAAAAGGCTCATGGAAATAGGTTGTTATAGAGGGCTTAGGCATAAGCTGGGTTTACCTGTAAGGGGTCAAAGGACACATACTAATGCAAGAACGAGAAAAGGTCCACGCAAACCTATCGGTGGAAGAAAAACTAAGTAATTTGGGGAGGAATTAATGGCAAAGCAAAAAGTTAGAAAAAAGAAGGAAAAAAAATCGGTAGCAAATGGTGCTATACATATAAAAGCTACTTTTAATAACACAATAGTAACAGTTACTGATATGGAAGGAAATGTTCTTGCATGGTCAAGTGCTGGTAGTGTTGGTTTTAAAGGTTCCCGTAAGGGTACACCTTATGCAGCACAAATGGCTGCTGAGAGTGTGGCTAAAAAAGCTCAGGATTTTGGCATTAAAAACTTAACTGTTTATGTAAAGGGTCCTGGAAGTGGTAGGGAATCAGCCATGAGGGTTCTTCAAGCCTTCGGCTTTAAAATTGTTGCAATTAAAGATGTGACACCCATACCGCATAATGGTTGCAGACCACCAAAAAGAAGAAGAGTATAATTAAGGAGGTATAGATTGGCTAGATATTTAGAAGCAAATTGTAGATTATGTAGAAGGGAAGGGAAAAAGCTTTTTCTAAAAGGAGATCGTTGTTATACTGATAAATGTTCAGTTGAGAGGAGAGGATATCCTCCCGGGCAGCATGGACAAAATAAAACTAAAGTATCTAATTACGGTCTACAATTAAGAGAAAAACAGAAAGTTAAGAGGATTTATGGTCTTTTAGAAAAGCAGTTTAAGTTAACCTATTTAAAAGCAGATAGAATGAAGGGCATTGTGGGTGAAAATATGCTTTCTCTATTAGAAAGAAGATTGGATAATGTGGTATTTCGTTTAGGTTTTGCCAACTCAAGAAAACAGGCAAGACAATTAGTTGTACATCGACACTTCCTTGTAAATGGGAGAAGTGTAAATATTCCCTCTTACACGGTTAAACCAAATGATGTTATTACAGTTTCCGAAAAAAGTAAGGAAAATCCAGTAATCAAAGAAGCCTTAGAAGCAGTAGCAAGAAGGGTTATACCAACTTGGTTAGAGCTAGACAGGGATAATATGAGGGGTGTTGTTAAAGCGTTACCAATAAGGGCTGAGATTGAATATCCAATTCAGGAACATCTGATAGTTGAGCTCTATTCTAAATAAGCATACTTGGAGGATAATTTATGTATAAAGTCTGGAAAGACCTCATAAAACCAAAGCGAGTAGAGGTCGATAAGGAAACATATTCAAATACATATGGAAAATTTAAAATAGAACCACTCGAAAAAGGTTTTGGTACAACAATTGGTAACTCTTTAAGAAGAATAATGTTGTCTTCCTTGTATGGAGCAGCAATAACCATCGTGAATATTGATGGTGTTAGCCATGAATTTAGTTCCATAATGGGGGTTAAAGAAGATGTCTTAGACATTATTTTAAATATGAAAGGTGTTAGATTTAAAGTTGATCCTGATTTTAGAGAAGAATGGGCAGAAATTGATGTAAAAGGTCCGGGAAATGTAACGGCTAAGGATATAAAATTTTCAGAGAATAATGTGGAAATTTTAAATCCCGACCATATTATTGCGACCCTTGATACAAATGCGGTTTTCAAAGCCAGAGTTCTTGTAAAATTAGGTAGAGGCTGGTCTCCTGCAGAAAGAAATAGAATTGAGGATATGCCTATTGGATACATACCCATTGATGCTATCTTTTCTCCTATAAAAAAAGCTACATTTGAGGTTACTAATACACGTGTAGGTCAGATGACAGATTATGATAGATTAACCTTTGAGGTATGGACAGATGGTAGTATGGACCCTGAGGATGCTTTGGGGATATCTGCTAAGATCTTAAAAGAACATTTAGATATTTTTATACACTTTGATGAGGAGACAGAAGAAGAACTGGAACAGCAAGCGAAGGAATTAGAATTATCTAAAGAAGTTCAGATTAATGAAAATATTTTTAAAAGCGTTGATGAACTTGAGCTACCTGTTAGGGCTGCAAATTGCTTGAAAAATGCTAATATTAAATGGATTGGTGAGCTTGTGCAGAAAACAGAGTCAGAAATGCTCACTTATAAGAACT
The DNA here is from genome assembly GCA_938045315.1 of uncultured bacterium. Taxonomy (GTDB): domain Bacteria; phylum CALINM01; class CALINM01; order CALINM01; family CALINM01; genus CALINM01. Next base: position 14,505 of record CALINM010000032.1, read on the forward strand.
TTGGTAGAAAGTCATTGAACGATATTAAGAGTGTGCTTGCTGAGTTAGGTCTTTCCCTGAATATGAAAATACCAGATTGGGAAGAGCAGTTAGCAAAGCATCTTGCTCAAGATAAAAAAATGCAGGAGTAAAAGGATATGAGACATAGGTCAGAGACAAAGAGACTGGGTAGAATAACACCCCATCGTATGGCGATGATAAAAAACATGGTTGTGTCACTGATAAAACATGGAAGGATTGAAACAACAGAGACAAAGGCAAAAGTAGTAAAAAGATATGCTGATAAAATGGTAACACTTGGTAAAAAAGGTGATTTGCATGCAAGAAGGTTAGCCTTTGCATTTTTAAGAGATGATGAAGCTTTAAAAAAATTATTTTCTCAGATAGCTCCTAAATTTAACAATAGAAAGGGTGGTTATACAAGGGTATTAAAGCTTCAAAGAAGATTAGGTGATGCAGCACCTATGGCTATTCTTGAATGGGTAGATTTTGATATTGCTTTGAAGGAAAAGGAATCATAAAGACTTGTTTTATTTATCTTAAGAAAAAAGGTCAGCTATCAAAGCAGGCCTTTTTTCTTATGGGCAAAATATAATCTCTGAAGACCTTGCAAATTAACCTGTCAGTTTCTATAATATTATAAAATTTTGGAGGCTAAATAGATGAAAGGTATAATTCTTGCGGGTGGTAGTGGTACAAGGTTATATCCTATTACAAAGGCACTATGCAAACAGTTACTCCCCGTATATGATAAGCCAATGATTTATTATCCACTTTCAGTGTTAATGCTTGCAGGTATAAGAGATATACTAATCATATCTACACCAAATGATTTACCAAGATTTCGTGATTTATTAAGAGATGGCTCTGATTATGGTGTTCATTTCTCATACTTAGAACAACAGGAACCAAAAGGTATTGCCGAAGCTTTTATAATAGGTGAAAAATTTATTGGAAAAGATAACGCATGTCTGATTCTTGGAGACAATATATTTTATGGACATGGTTTAACAGATCTTTTGAAAAAAGCAGTTAACGATGTAAAAACAAAAGGTGGTGCAACTGTTTTTGGATACTATGTAAAAGATCCTGAAAGATATGGCATTGTAGAGTTTGATAAAGATGGTAATGTACTTTCGGTGGAGGAAAAACCTCAAAATCCAAAATCTAATTTTGCAATAACAGGTCTATATTTTTATGATAATGATGTAATCGAAATTGCAAAAAATTTGACCCCCTCTGGCAGAGGTGAACTGGAGATTACAGATGTTAATAAAGAATATTTAAAGAGGGGCAAACTAAGGGTTGAGCTGTTGGGGAGAGGTTATGCCTGGCTTGATACGGGAACTCACGAGAGCTTGCTCGAAGCAGGAGAATTTATTGCTACTATTGAAAAAAGACAGGGGCTTAAAATTGCATGTATAGAAGAAATTGCTTATAGGTTAGGATACATAAAGGAGCATCAATTAAAAAAATTAGCTCAAGGTCTTAATAAAAGTGAATATGGCAAATACTTGCTTGATATTGTAAAAACACCGGGAATTGATTAAAATTATGCCATTTACATTTGAGAGATTGGAAATACCCGAGATAGTTCTAATAAAACCGAAAATATTCTTTGATAACAGGGGCTTCTTTTTAGAGACTTACAAACATTCAGATTTTTTAGAAAATGGAATAGGGGAAAAGTTTATTCAAGATAATCATTCGAAGTCAATAAAGGGTGTTTTGAGAGGACTTCATTTTCAGAATAATCCTAAAGCTCAGGGGAAATTAGTAAGATGCACAAAAGGAGTAATTTGGGATGTGGGTGTGGACTTGAGAAAAGGCTCACCAACTTTTGGTAAATGGTTAGGAGTGGAGCTATCGGAAAAGAATTTTTATATGTTGTATATACCAGCTGGATTTGCTCATGGCTTCTGTGTTTTAAGTGATGAAGCAGAAGTTCTGTATAAATGTACAGAGGAGTATGACTCAAAATTAGATGCCGGCATTAGGTGGGATGACCCTGATATTAATATTAAATGGCCTATAAAAAATCCCATGTTATCTGATAAAGATGCAAATTTACCCTTGCTTAAAGATGTTAAAATAAACTTTTATTATGGAGATGTGAGATGAAATACCTTATAACTGGTGCTAATGGTCAGCTTGCGACGGAATTTAGAAAAAGTTTTGAAGCTAATACATCTATTGAAGTTTTAGCATTATCAAAGGACAAATTAGATATTACAGATGTAAAATCATTAGAGGATGTAATATTAAATTTCAAGCCTAATATCATAATAAATTGTGCTGCATATAATGATGTAGATGGTGCGGAAAGTGAGAGAGATATAGCATTCAAAATTAATTGTGAGGGGCCAGGATTTTTAGCAAAATTTGCGTACAAAATTGGTGCCCTTTTGGTTCATTATAGCACAGATTATGTATTTGATGGGACAAAAGAAGATTTTTATACTGAAGAAGATGAGCCAAATCCATTATCCGTGTATGGAAAAAGCAAATTAGAAGGAGAGAAGGCAATAATTTCAGAGACAGATAATTACTTAATTTTCAGAGTAAGTTGGGTATTTGGTGAAGGTAGGCAGAATTTTTTTTATAAATTATCTCAATGGATGCAGAAAAATAGAGTAATAAAGATAGTTAGTGACCAGGTTTCAATCCCCTGTTACTCAGAAGACATTGTTAAAGTAACAAGAAGAGCAATAGATAAAGGACTGAAAGGTTTGTTTCATTTGACAAATAGTGGTTACGCCTCGAGATATGAAGTTGCAAGATTTTATGTTGATATTTCTGGTAAAGATAATTTAATTTTGCCTGTAGCAACTTCTTATTTTAAAACACCTGCTCAAAGACCATACTTTTCTGCTTTAAGCAATAAGCGAATCTCTAAAATTTTAGAAATAGAAATACCTCATTGGAAAAACGCACTTGAAAGATATGTTAAAAGGGGTATTCAAGATAAAAAGTATGATACATTATTTTAATTAAAAGAGTAACAAATATGGAGAAAGCTCTTATAACTGGCATTACAGGACAGGATGGTGCATATTTTGATGAGCTTTTATTATCAAAGGACTGTGAAGTACAGGGCGCAAAAAGAAGGATTTCATTATTTTATTCTGAAAGAATCGATCATTTACATAAAGATTCTCATAAATTCAAGACAAACCTCTGTTTAAACTATGGGAATTTAACAGATAGTTTAAATTTAACAAAAATTGATCAAAAAATTCAATATGATGAAATATATAATTTAGAAGCTCACTCACGCGTAGCAGGCAGTATGGAACAACATGAATATACAGCAAACTATAATGGTATTGGAACTTTAAAAGTGTGTGGGGTACAAAGACTAAAAAGCATAAAAAATAAAGTTAGAATAAATCAAGCTTTTCCATCGGGACCATTTGGCAAAATCCAGAAGATACCACTTAAAAGAATTTTTTGGAATTAAAGCTTTTGTTACATAAATATTTTGAAAAGTGAAATACTTTGCTTACTATAATGGAAAAAACATCGTCTAAGTTTTTTAAAAATGAAATTTATGAAAATGCAGTTGTTACTTTTAGCATAAAAGTTATTTCTTTGTTTTTATCATATTTCTACCTTTACTATCTATCAAGAAACTTTGGTGCCCATGTTGTTGGTATTATTAACATTGCTAATTCTTCAATATTAATAGCATCTTTGTTTGCAACCCTTGGTTTCGATCAGTCTATTCTGAGATTTGCTGGCCAATTTGGTGCTAATAAAACGATTTTTTTCGAAATTTATAAAAAAATGGGAGGTTTTATTTTTCTTTCCTCGGTTTTAATAACTCTATTTATCTTTATCTTCCGAAACGTTTTAGCTCATTATTTAACGAAAGAAGAGGGAAATAGTTTAATTTTTGGCCTTGTTTCGATGGCTGTATTTTTTTTAGCTCTGACAAATTTAAATGTTGAGACGATAAGGGGACTATTATATGTGAAAGAAAGTGAGATATTCAGGACTTTTTTAACCAATTTTATAAATCTTGTATTATTTTTTCTGTTAGTCAATTTAATAGGGTTCAAGTTAGCATTACCTGTTATTACAAATATTTTAGGGATTATTCTTACATGTTTAATATCTGTTTTGTTCATAATAAAAAAGTTCCACGACAAAACTGAAGATGCAAACATCAGTGTTAATTTAACTTCTAAGGAGATTTTTCAAATATCGATTCCCTTATTTTTAGTGGCTTTAGCAAATTTAATATCCAGCTACTCGCCAGTGCTTATTTTAGCATACTTAAAAACACCAAAGGATGTGGGTATTTTCAATGTAGCCCACAGAATTGCAACGGTTACAAGCTTTTTTTTAGTATCAATAAATTCAATTGTAGCTCCTAAAATATCTGAAACCTACTGGAGTGGTAAAAAGGAGGAACTGAAAAGGATAATAAATTTATCAGCAAAACTTAACTTTTGGAGTTCCACGCCCCTGTTGTTATTATTTATATTGTTCCCTAAGTATTTTATGGGTTTTTTTGGTAAAGAATTTATTTCTGGTTTTAGAGCCCTAATGATAATGTCCTTTGGACAGTTTGTAAACGCCTTCTGTGGGAGTGTAGGTTACCTTCTTACAATGACGGGCAACCAAAATACTTTTAAAAATATTTTTTTACTATCAGCTATATTAAACTTAATATTATGTTTTTTATTAATACCAGTATTTGGGTTTGATGGTGCTGCAATGAGTTTTTCAGTTAGTATGATTTTTTGGAATGTTGTATCTTTATTAATTGTTAAGAAAAAGTTTGGATTTGTTACATACTATTTGCCATTTTTAAAAAAGGAGTAAATTAAGTATTATAATCGCAATCCCAAATTCAACACATACTTTACAACACACATGGGATAAAATGTATTAATGATCATCTTTGCTTTTTCCCTTTATCATGATACGATATGTAGTAGCTTCCATCTTAACCTCCTCTTTTCAGTTTTACAAAATTATACTCCTTTAGGAGGTTTATGGAAGCCTTTTTAGGTTACATTAATCCTCTTTCTCTTAAACCCCCTTATGAACTCTTTGAGCCTCTCTCTGTGGGCAGTGCCCATACTTTAAGTCTTACCTTAAAGGGGTCAATTTTTATCTGTTCATTTACGAATTCAAGGGAGTTTTAGATTTATTTAATGTTAAAATTAGTTTATAAAAAAAAATTAAGTTAAAACTTGACATTACATTTATATAATTATAAAATTTTAATAAAAAAAATAGGAGGTGTTTATGAAGACTTATTTCTTAATTTTAGCGATTTTATTATTTAGCTTCAGCTTTTCCTATGGAAAGAAAAGTTCATGTGTTACATGTCATACTGATGAAGCAATATTAAAGAAGCTTGTGAAAGTACCAGAACTAGGAAATGCTGAAGGAGAGGGCTGAGCTGGAGCTCCACCGTCAGTTAAGGCGGATGAATACTACAAAGCTTTTTTAGTAGATAAAAATTTAATAGGTAAAGATGTACATTTAAGTATTAATTGTACTGAATGTCACAAGGGGGATGATAAGAAAGATAAAAAAGAAGAGGCGCACTTAAATCTGAACAAAAGACCATCTGATAATATAGATTTATGTGCTAGATGTCACAAAGATATTGCTAGAAATTATAAAGTTTCTCTTCACTATATGCCCTATGGACTAAAAAATGTATTTGCTGAGAGATTATCAGCAAAGGAGAAAAAAATATTTGAAGAGAAAGTTTTTGAAAAATCATGCAGAAGTTGTCATGCAAGCTGTGGTGATTGTCATGTAAAATCGCCTGTAGTGGGTGGTGTAAATTTAGGTCTAATAAAGGGGCATAAGTTTATTAAAAGAGATGAGTCAAAAACCTGTGCTCTATGTCACGGTGGGAGAGTTTATCCAGAATATACAGGCGAATATAATGGTATAAGCGATGTTCATTATCAAAAGGGTATGATGTGTATGGATTGTCACTCAATAAAAGAAATACATGGTGATGGTACTCCACAGTTAGCAAGGAAGTTATTGGAGTATAAAAACACATGCACAAAATGTCATAAACCTGGGTCTGAGAAAACAGATAAAGCTAAAGAGGCACATCGAATACACGATGAAGGAAAGGTAAGCTGCTTTGCATGTCATGTAGGAGGTGAGTATAGGAACTGTTATAATTGTCACGTAGGCGAAGGGTCAACTTCAAAACCGGGTTTTATATTAGGGCGCAATCCTAGAGCGAAAAATCAGTTAACCACTTTAAGAATAGTGCCTACTGTTCGTGATACATTTAAAAAGGTTGGCATAAAAATGGAGAATTTTGATAAACTTCCAAACTATTGGGACAGTGCTGTTCACAATATCAAAAAGAGAACAGACAGAACTAGAAACTGTGATACATGTCACACGGAGAAAAAAAATTTTCTTAAAAAAGAAGATTTGATCCCCAATGGTTCACGAGCTAATGAAGAGCTTATTTTCGAATTTAAAAAATAAAAGGAGGCAAAACTATGGAAAAAGCAAAAAAAATTCTCGTTGGATTAGTTCTCTCAATTATTTTTACCGTATTTTCTTATGCTGACGAATTCAGTTACATAATTTCCACAGAATGGTTGGAAAAAAACTTAAATAATAGTGATCTTGTAATTATCGACATAAGAAAAGCAGACGTTTACAAAGCAAAACACATTCCAAATTCCATAAATGTATTATACAGTGCTTGGGCGATTGAAAAATCTGGTAGGAAAAACGAACTACCAGAAGAAGATGATCTACAAGATTTAATCACCAGTGCAGGGATTAATGATAAATCTTTAATTGTGATAGTTGGAAACTCAGACAATATAACAGAATTAGTTAACATGACAAGAGTAGCATGGACTTTATATTATGCTGGTCTAAATAAAGTTGCTGTTCTTGATGGTGGATTTACTAAATGGGAAAAAGAAGGCAGGCCAACTACCACAGAGATCAAAAAAGTAAAACCTGGCAATTTCAAAATTAAGCTTAATCGAAATATTTATGCAGATAAAGATTATGTAAAAAGTGCTATTGGAAAAAGCACAATCGTAGATACAAGGATGCCAGACTTTTTCTTTGGCGTTTCAAAACTTGATTTTATTGATAGAGCAGGTCACATTTCAGGAGCAGTTAATCTCCCCTCTGCATGGATATTTACTAAAGATGGCACTTATAAATCAATACAAGAGCTTGAAGCTATTGCACAGGGTGTTGTAGGCACTGATAAAAATAAAGAGATAATAACTTACTGTGATACAGGAAGACTTTCTTCTGGATGGTGGTTTGTTTTAACCAAGATTCTAGGCTACAAAAACGTTAAAATGTATGATGGCTCAACGGAAGACTGGGCTAAAGACACTACCATGCCAATGTCAAAATACACCTGGAAGTAAGAGTTATAATACTGAGCCAAGAAATAAAATTAAATGGGGGAGGGGGGAGGTATTTATAAAATTTCCTCCCCCGATTTGCTTAGTATTTTAATTTTAAAGTTCTGTCCATTATGAAAAAATAAGAAAATTTCAGTTCACAAGGTAATTTTTGAATTTTTAGTTGTTATTCTTGAAAATTGCATCCAAACACTAACCAAAGGTTTAAATTTATTCATCCTTCTTTAAAAATTATACTATTTCAGCAGCTTACAATGTTTTTATTTAAGAAGGCTAATTTCTGTTTATATGCAAAGAATAAGGATATGGTCTTAATAAGTCTAAGAGTGGCTGGACGGTTCGACAGAGCTACAATGTAAAAGACTAAAAAACCTTACGCTGCACTTTTAATCTTTAGAAATGTCGTTCTATTACATTATCTAAGTCATACTCCTTTTTCAGTATGGGATTTATGGAAGCAAAGTACCATTTAAAAAACATATACTAAATAGTAAGGGTAACCCTTGTTTTACTATTACTACCAGAAAGGAAAAGACATGTCCACCCTTACTTGCATCATATTATGTTAAAAGCCTAAAATAATCATATCTAACACCTGCCTGATTTTATGAGTAATAAAACCTGCGATGAATAAGCAAGGTATAGGTACTTATGAGACACCAAGCACAGCTTTTACATCTTGCACCTCATAGCCTTCAATTTTTTTACCACTCCCATCAAAAGCTAATATGACCTGTGTCGAATGCTCATCCATACTTTTTGGATGAAACGATTTTTGCATGTGTTCCAGAGCCTTCATGAAGCCACTTGCCTGTTCCATTAAATCAGGCACTTTTATCAATACAGCGGCAGTAAATCATGTAAAGAGTAAATTGCTACAGGTGTGGTTCACAACAGACAAAACCAATCTTTTTTGCTGTGGCAGCATATTCCTTTCTTATAAACCTCACAAGAGTCTCTTGCCTCTGCTCTTTTGGGTAAGCCATATTTGTGACATATACTTTAGGTGTCATACAATCGATTGCTCTGATTGCCAATCTAGTGCCCTCATACATTTGACATAAAGAGTGCAATCTCAAAATGCTTGTTTCCCTTTTAAAATTTTCTACTCCAGGGCAAGGCTGTAGTTCCATATCCTTTTTTTATTAAAGCCTGGGTTGCCACTTGTCTTTTATGTTGAACCGATACAGGTCAAAAGAGTTGCTCAAAGGAGGGTATGTTTATAGTATAGCCTGCCTTTAATTCTATAAATGAGGTCTTCTCTTACACCCCATCCAGGTCCGGAGTAAGTAACCATATTAAAACCAAAGCCATCTAAATGGTATATCTGCTCACCTATTGTTAAGGACTTTTAAAAGGGATAGGAGAGGATTGGAAAAAATTTTAGTTATTTTCAATTGTATTATCTTCGTGTTAAGAATGTCATAGGGGGTACAAAAAATTTGTTAGTAAAGCTTGTTTATTAATTCTATTAGTTCTTTTTCAAGTTTAGTATTTGGGTGCTGTTTTTTTGATATAAAATGCAAAACAGGAGGATTTTTTTCTTTAACAGATTTGAAAATATTGTCGAATATTTTTATGACCCCTTCTGGATTATTACAAAAATCTTCATACTTAATTTTTCTTACCCTTTCTTTTGATAATTTTTCAATATTTTCATTGATACATTCCGTTATGTCTTTTATTTGATGGAAAATCTGTTCTGGAACAGATAAATTTTTTATTTGTTCATAATTTCTAGGCTTTACAGAAAACCATAAATTGTAGTCGCCATGAGTTAATTTTCGTGCTCTTAATATGGAAAGTGCAACATCTTCCACATTTCTCTCCACCACTAAAAAATAGCTTTTAGGGAAAATTTTTGATAAAGCATCCATATGGAGAGAGTTTCTAACATTTTTATTTACAAAGGGCACATCACCAAAAATTTTTTGAACACAAGAAACAAGCTTATAAAGGCTTCTTCTTTTAACTTCATCAATATCCTCGTAATTTTGATACTTATCGGGCTCAAAAAAAAATTGCCAGATTCTGCCAGCTTCTCTTGGAGCCATGGGACCTGCAATTCTTCCAAAGTTACTCTTAAAATCGGAAATATAGTGTTTTCTAAATTTTTTTTGTAGGAAAATAGTAAGACAGGGGGCATAAGGTCTATTTCCAGCCCCATTAGTAAAATATGCTACATGAAATCTATGAATAATATATTGGTATACCAGTGTAGCACCAGATCGAGGTAGCCCCACCATGAAAATTTGCGGGCTTTTTGGGCTATC
>CALINM010000033.1 GCA_938045315.1 uncultured bacterium
ATTGTCTTTGAACCCCTTCTACCGGGGATTGCATAGGTTACAAACCTATTTCCATTCGTTACATTATATATATGCACCTGTTCATAGGGTTTTATCTTTGCCTTTTCCATTAAATCAAGATCTATGGTAATACTTCCCTCATAGTGTAAATTAGCATCTGTCACAACAGCTCTGTGGATTTTTGATTTTAGCATCGTTAGATACATATTTATCCCTCCAAAATTGCATTATCTATTAATCTCGTATTACCAATAAATACTGCTAATGCAAGTAATTTTTTGCCATCAATATTTCCATCTTCTATACATTCAAGGGTTTCAGGATCACAAATTTTTACATAATCAATTTTTGTAAAGGGTGTTTTTTTTATAAGTTCTTCAATTGCAATAATAATATCTTTAATATTTTTCTTTCCCATTATAACCATTTCTTTAGCAAGCAGAATTGATTTATACAAACATAAGGCTGATTTTCTCTCTTCCTCACTTAGATAAGAATTCCTTGAACTCATTGCCAATCCATCATTTTCCCTCACTATTGGCATACCTATGATTTCAATTGGGAAATTTAAATCCTTAACCATTTTTTTAATTGTTACTAACTGCTGATAATCTTTCTCCCCAAAATAAGCTTTATCGGGTAAAACTATATTAAAAAGCTTTCCCACCACAGTAGTAACTCCCTGAAAATGGCCCGGTCTTGATGCACCGCAAAGATTTTTTGTTACCCCTTCAACATTTATAGTAGTACTAAAATCAGGCTGATACATCTCATCAATAGAGGGATAAAAAATATAATCAACACATTCCTTTTCCAACATACTTCTATCCCTTTCAAAATCTCGTGGATACCTTGAAAAATCTTCTTTGGGACCAAACTGAATAGGATTAACAAATATACTTACTACGGTCACATCAGTATCTCTTTTTGAAGCCCTTACAAGAGTCAAATGTCCTTCATGAAGGTATCCCATTGTTGGTACAAGCCCAATGGACCTGTTATTTTTTTTGATATCTTTTGCTAACATTTGCATTTGATTTACTTTTGTAATTATTTCCATTCTCACTCCCCTATGAAAATATATGCTTTTCTTCAGGAAATCTTCCAGTTTTAACGTCATCAATAAAGTTTTTGACAGCATTTTCGATTAATGGTGCTAGGTCTACATACTTTTTTACAAATTTAGGTCTGAATCCTTCAAAAAGTCCTAAGATATCGTTAATAACAAGTACCTGCCCATCGCAATACCGCCCTGCACCTATGCCAATAGTAGGGACATTCACAGTTTCAGTAATCTCTTTTGCAACATTTTCAGGAACACATTCTAAGACAATGGAAAATACACCTGCTTCTTCAAGTGATCTTGCATTGGTAATCAATTTTTTACGGGATTCCTCTGTTTTGCCCTGTACTTTATAGCCACCCATAGAATGAACCGACTGAGGCGTTAACCCTATATGTCCCATAACGGGAATACCAGATAGTGTAAGTCTCCTCACTAAATCAGAGATTTCCTGTCCACCTTCTAACTTAACAGCTTCAGCACCCGCTTTAAGCATTAAACCACAGTTTTTTACTGCCTCTTCAAAGCTTACTTGATAAGATAAAAAAGGCATATCAGCAACGAGAAGTGCATTTTTTCTTGCTCTATTAACTGCCTTTGTATGGTATAATATTTCTTCAGTTGAAACTGGTAGAGTATTTTCATATCCAGAAAAAATGGGGCCCACAGAGTCCCCTACAAGAAGAATATCAACACCACATCTATCTAAAATCAAGGCTGTTGAATAATCATAGGCTGTTAGCATAGTAATTTTTTCTTTTGCCTTCTTTTTATCAATTAGATCTGGCACAGTAACTTTCATAATTACCCCCATAATAAAAAAACCTTCGAGAGGAAAAATCCCGAAGGCTTTTCTTTTCAGGTTTTTCCGTCTCGGTCCTCTATGGATCCAAGCGGTATATATTTTAATAGTAAAATTTTAAAAAAATGTTGTCAACAGCAATTTAATAACATTACAAAATTTTATGATTATTTATAATGTCAAATTTATCTTTTTAAAAAAATGTTTGATTTTCTGTAAGTGCATAAAATAATATAGAAATATGAACATTCCTGATATAGTAAAAAATTATGAAAAAATATCTTTTGTTAAACACCTGGGAATAAAAATAATTGAAATAACTGATGAAAGTGCCACAGGCACAATGAAAATAACCAAAAAAATGCAAAATTATATGGAGCTGCTTCACGGTGGAGTGGTGGCATCATTCATAGATACCATAGCATTTTTTCCGGGCAAATTACTCCCCTCTGGATTAACCATAACAACCATAAGCCTTGAAGTAAAATATTTACGTCCTGTAGCTGTTGGTGATACTATAATAGCAAAAGCAAATTTAGTTCACTTGGGCAAGAAAATTGGAGTAATAGAAGTTGATGTTTTTAACTCTAAAGATAAACTAATATCAAAAGGCATTGTAACAGTACTTGTATTGAAATAATTATTGTGGTTACAATATTATCTTAGAAAATTTAAGGAGGAAATAATGGAAAAAGTACATATAGTAAAAGTGACTTTTGGTGCCAGATATAAAAAGGACGACATTTTACATGCCGAAGGTAATATAACATACAAAAATGAAAACTTTCTTTGGATTGCTAAAGAATCACGCTATGGGCTTGGCTGGGAAGTTGAGATATATGACAATGGCAAAATTGCACCTAAAGATGCTGATTTCTTAAAAGCTGCAATTTCTTTAAGTATTGACAGAAATGTAGTGGAAAATCAATACAAACTGATGATTGAATAATTAATGCCCCTCGGTATTTACTTTCACATACCCTTTTGTAAGAAAAAATGTAATTATTGTGGTTTCTACTCAATAACAGATTTAAGTTTAGAAAAAAATTTTATAGATGCCCTATTAACTGAGATAGAATATAAAAAAAAGATTCTTAAACAAATAAACGATAAATACAATCAAACAACTGTTTTCATAGGTGGTGGTACACCATCCCTTTTATCACCTGAAAATATAATCAAGATCATAAAAAAAATTAGAGAATATGTTGTAAAGATTAAAGAATTCACTATTGAAGTTAATCCCGAAAGTTTGACGGAAGATAAATTAAAAATTTTTAGAGATACTGGTATAAATAGGATTTCAATTGGTGTCCAATCTTTTGATGACAGGATACTTGAATTTTTAGGACGCCCCCATCGTTTAAAAGATGTTACAAAATCACTTGAAATGGCAAACAAATATTTTGAGTGTTAATATTTTGAACATCAGAGCTGCTATTATGATTGAGGTGGTATTCTTCCTCAATA
>CALINM010000034.1 GCA_938045315.1 uncultured bacterium
TTAAGATCACCCACGCTGGATGCTAAATTTTGCATTTCTCCCAATCCTTTGTGAACTTGCTCCAGCCTTTCACTTACAAGCCTGAAAGACTCGCCTAATCTCTTTTCCAGCGTTTCATGGAGCTTATTATCAACAATTTCTCTCATGTCTTCCAATTTTTTATTTGTATCCTCTTGAAGCAATTTGAGCCTGTTTTCTACGGTAGCACCTATTTTATCCAACCTTTGCTCTAATGTTTGGACAAGTATACTTAATTGATTTGAAAAAATTTCTAACTGATTTTTCTGCATATTTGTTGTATCCTTCATTTGTGCTCTTATGGCATTTGTAAAATCAAAAATATTTTTATTTAATTCCTCGCGCAAACTTTTATGCAATACTAAAGTCTCATCTCTAATTTTTCCTATTTCATCCCTGAACAGTTTTTCTAATCTTTCATAATTTTTTCCAATAAAAACAAACTCTTGTTTAATATCGCTTATATCATACTTTCTAAGCCTCAATAATAAAAAAATTAATAAAATCAACATCAATATAAGCAAAGAAATCATAAAAAATTCCATCTTAAACTCCTCTAATTTCTAAAATTCTTGAAACTGCAAAAGTTCTTACTTCTCCCCTAATATCGCATATACCTCTTACCCCAATAAATTTTTTGCCCCTATAGTTCATCTCTCCTACCTCTATGGGCAATATTTTTCTTCTACTTTTCTCATCACATGATTTTAAATATACAATCTCAACCTCTTTTTTTCTTTTTAATGCATCCCTTAGAAGTTCGAGTTTCTTTTCTAAGGGGCAATTCTCTTCAGATTTTTTATACTGAAATTCTGTAATAAATTTAACGATTCTTTTATCAATTAAAACCTGGTTTTTTGTTATGGGCTTTTTTAAAATTAAACCATTTAAAGATGAACATCTACTTAAGGCAACATAAATTTGACCGTGTGCAAAAGTTCCTTTCTCCATATCAATAATTACTTTGTCAAAGGTAAGTCCTTGACTTTTATGAATCGTAATTGCCCATGCAAGCTTAATGGGATACTGAATAAATGTACCTACACATTGGGTAAGAATTTTTTTATCTTTAAAATCATAGTAAAACTTAAACATCTGCCACTGAAAAGGTTCCACTTCAACTATATCACCATTTTTCAATTGAACAAGAATAATGTCATATCTATCCCCTGGAATTATTCCTTTAACAACACCTATAGTACCATTAATCCATCTACCTTCCGAATCATTATTTAAAAGCATTAACTGAGAACCAATCTTAATTTTTAGTTCCAAATTGGTTGGTAAATCAGATAATTGAAAATCACCTTTTACTTTTCCATAATAGCTAAACTCATTACCAGCAAGACTGTCTAATTTATTTTTGTTTATTTTAGAGGCGAGTTCATTTGTAGATGTAAGATGCACAAAACCATTTTCATCAAAATCTGATATACATCTACTATTTAAAATTTCAATATCTCTATCCGTAACAGTATTATTTCTTATTGCATTTAAAATTTCTATAAATTTTTCATCCCTTTGCCTGTAAACCTTCTCCAACTCAATGAATTCCATTTTAAAGACATCGGTATTTAAATCCTGAAAAATATCAAAGGCGATATTTTTATTAATTCGTTTAAAAACATGGGCATCAAAAAAATATTGACTTTTGTATAAACTATTAAAAATATTTACTTCTCTGGAAGTCACTACAGGTGGCAGTTGATATAGATCACCAATAAATATCATCTGTATCCCACCAAAGGGCTCTTTTTTATTTGGTCCATTTATTCTTAAAAATCTATCTATACAATCAAGCAAATCTGCCCTTACCATGGAAACTTCATCAATAACAAGAGCATTTAAATTTTTATACAAATCAAAATTTATTGGTTTGATTTTTTCTGCTTTATCTGGTGTTATATCTGGTTTGAAATTAAAAAAGGAATGGATTGTCTGCCCTCCTATATTTACAGCAGAAACACCAGTAGGTGCCAGGAAAACAACTTTTTTTCTCGTATTTTCTTTAAAATATTTTAGTAAAGTTGACTTGCCTGTTCCTGCTTTACCTGTAATAAAAACATTTTTATTTGTGTATTCAATTAAATGATAAGCTTTTTCAAACTGATCATTGAACTCAATTTGAGTTTCTTTACAAAACATATTTATATTGTAGCATTTTTTTTACAATAAGAAAAAAGGAGGGCTTATAAGCCCTCCTTTTTTCTTCAAAACAAATACAAAAATTATTTAGATTAGAAAAGCCCTTTTACTTTTCCCGTATTCACATCAACGTCAATTCTTCTAAATGCTGGGTCTGATGCAGTACCTGGCATAAGCTTAATTGGACCTGCAACAGGGACAATAAAACCAGCCCCTTTGAATACAAGAATATCTCTAACAAAAAGCTTCCACCCCTTGGGTACACCTTTGAGGTTAGGATTATCTGAGAGGCTCAGATGAGTTTTAACCATACAGGTACCAAGTTCTGCTGATGCTGGATCTGCTTCGAGAGCTTTTGCTTTAGCAAGAGCTTCAGGTGAGTACTCAACACCGTCTGCACCATACACATGTGTTGCTATGAGATTGATCCTTTCCCTTAGAGGTGTGCTTAAATCGTACAGGAATTTAAAATTAGTAGGTTCATTACATGCATCAATTACTGCATCTGCAAGCTCGAGTGCTCCTTCTCCACCATACTGCCAGTGTTTTGATAGAGCAACTCTTGCACCAGCTTGTTCACAAAGTCTTCTTATGGCCTTAATCTCATTTTCTGTATCAGTGTAAAAAGCATTAATACAAACAACAGGATTGGCACCAGATTTTTTCACAATATTAACCATATGGAGAAGGTTCTCACACCCTTTTTCAACATACTCAACATTTTCTTTGCTGTATTCTTCTGGAAGCGGTCTACCTGGAACGGGAATTGGAGCACCACCATGACTCTTGAGTGCTCTAACAGTTGCTACAATAACAACTGCATTAGGAACTAACCCAGAGAATCTACATTTTAAATTCCAGAATTTTTCGTAACCAATATCTGCTGCAAAACCAGACTCAGTTACATGATAATCAGAAAGTTTAAGAGCCACTTTATCAGCAATTATAGAAGATTGACCAATAGCGATATTTGCAAAAGGTCCTGCATGCACGAAAACAGGCTGTCCTTCAATTGTCTGGATTAAATTTGGATTTAAAGCGGGAAGCATCCATGCGGTCATTGCACCAGCTACTTCGAGATCCTCACAAGTTACAGGTTTACCTGATTTAGTATATCCAACAACGATTTTTCCTATCCTCTCTCTGAAATCTTTCAAATCTTTTGCAACAGCTAAAATTGCCATAACCTCTGAAGAAACAGCAATATCAAAACGAGACTCCATCATAAACCCATCTTGTTTGCCACCCAATCCAATTATAATTTTTCGTAACGCCTGAGCACAGAAATCCATAATCCAGCCCATTTGAACATTTCTTGGATCTATATCAAGCCTTTTAAGACCTCTTTTTGCTAATTCCTCATCAGTATAGTTAAACTCATGTTGCATTCTTGATGTCAATGCAACCATGGCTAAATTATGAGCATTCATAATAGCATTTATATCACCTGTGAAACCTAAAGAAAATTCTGTTAAAGGTATACACTGAGAAAGCCCACCACCAGCAGCAGAACCTTTAACGTTCATTGTGGGACCACCAGAGGGCTGTCTAATTGCTGCAGAAACCTTTTTACCCCTTTTGCCAAGCCCCTGAACTAAACCTATTGTTGTTGTAGATTTACCTTCACCTAATGGAGTCGGTGTTATAGCTGTCACATCAATATATTTTCCATCTAGCTTGTCACCCAATCTTGCTAACACCCTTTGATAATCAACCTTAGCAATGTAATGTCCATAGGGTAACAACTCCTCATCGGTCAATCCCAACTCTTCAGCAATTTTTTTAATTGGCTTCATTGTTTTTTCAGCTTCTTCAGCAATCTGCCAGTCCTTTAATTCCCCTCTCCCCAGTTTTTCAGCAATTTCTTTAAAAGTTTTTTCACTCAATGGCATACTTTTCCTCCTTTTTAATGTTATATTTTGGTTACTTTTTGATAGACATAAGACTAAGCAAAACTTTACTAAAGAATTTATTCACTCATCCCCCCAAAGAAAAACAAATAAAAAACTAAGCAATTTTTACCATATTTGAAAATTAAATAGCAAGAATTTTTTACTTTTCATTATAATTTTTAACTTCAGATTTCAATTTAAATATTTCTTCTGCCTCATATCCAGAAAAAAGTAATGAATAAATTGAATTATTCGTTAAAAGAGGATCTATATTCTCACTAATAATACCCTTCTTTACAAGATAATTCCAACAATCAGTACCAGGAATTGGTGAAAATTCTGCTAAATTTATTCTCACATTTAATCCTTTTAAAAATTCCACCCCCTCCCATACTTCTTCTATTGTCTGATCCGGCAGCCCGTACATTAAATAAACTCCAAGCTCCTTTTTTGTAAAACCTGCCTTTTGTAAAAATTTAACAGCTCTAACAAAATCATTATTGTCAACTTTATTCCCCATATCCTTTTGACGTAATGGATTTATGGTTTCGAGGCTCAATCTTATAGTACTAAAATTAGCTTTTTTGAAAAGACTGGCAAGTTCGTCATCTATAAATCTTGCATGTAACCCATTCGGGGTATGAAACCTTACATCTTTGAAAATTTTTATAATCTCTTTAAGGAGTGGCTTAATATAACTCTCCGCGTCAACAAGTAGTGCATCATCATAAAAAGCAAAATCCCTAACTCCCAAATCATACAATTCAGTTATCTCCTTTAAGACTTCAAAATTATCTCTTCTAAAATATTTTTTATAAATTAATCGGGATGCGCAATAGGAGCAACTAAAAGGACATCCATATGATGTTATTATTGGGGCAAAGGATAATATATTATAATAACTAAGTTTATAATATGGCACTTTATTTTCACTGATTTTTTTCAAATCCAGTTTTTTCAATAATTCATCAAAGTGATAATCAATTCTTCCTTTGTAAACAAAATCTGCACCAGAGTTTGATATAGCATGATCATAATATAATGTAGCATATACCCCACCTAATACTACAATCACATCTTTGTATAAAGTTTTTATTATATTTATTGCCCTTTGAACGCCTGGATACCAGTATCCCATAATAGAGGTAATAAAAACAATATCGTAGGGTTGTTTTCTTTTTAGCCTTAACATAAACTCTTCTTCTGATATCCCATATCTTTTATATCTGAATGGAATATCTTTTAAAACATCAGGTTTATTTACTTCAATAGACTCATATTTACCTGTACCATAATTTTTAAATTTCTTTATTTCCATACAATCGATAAAAGACATATCCACATCAAACTGACTTAAATACTCAGAAACCTGAAGAAGTCCTAGGGGTCTTGCCCAGAAACAATAAGCCGAGAAATCATAAACCCATGGATTTATTAAAAGAATTCTTTTTCTTAAAAAACCCATTTGCTAAAGTATTCTCCTTTAACAAAATATACAAATTCATATTTTTAATTTTTTAGTATAAAATATTTTATTCTATGGTGAAAGAGTATGATTTTATACTAAAAAAATTAAAAATTGTCATTTTGTTACTTATTTCAATAATTATTTTGGGTACCCCTGGATTTCACTTTTTAGAGGATTTAAATTTAATTGACTCTTTTTACATGACAATTATTACTGTTTCAACTGTTGGTTTTAGAGAAGTTAGAGAGCTTGATGTACCAGGTAAAATTTTCACTTCTATATTAATACTCTTTGGGGTGTCCACCGTTGCCTACGGATATTCTGTTATAACTACA
This sequence comes from uncultured bacterium, assembly GCA_938045315.1. Classification (GTDB taxonomy): domain Bacteria; phylum CALINM01; class CALINM01; order CALINM01; family CALINM01; genus CALINM01. The sequence goes on from CALINM010000034.1 coordinate 5,859, forward strand.
ATTATTATCGAGGGCGAATTAAAACAAGTTTGGGTCTTCAAAAGGAGGCTTGAAATGTTACGAAAACTTAAAAACCATTATATAATCTGCGGATATGGTAGAATGGGAAATTATATTTGTAAAAAATTAAATCAAGAAAACTTACCATTCGTTGTTATTGAAAAAAATAAAGATCTTGCTTTAAAACTTGAATCAGAGGGATACTTACATATAATTGATGATTCTTCAAGAGAGGAAGTTTTAAAGGAAGCGGGTATTGAAAAAGCAAAAGCGTTAGTAAGCGTTGTTTCCTCTGATGCAGATAATGTCTTCATAGTACCCACAGCAAGGCAACTAAATCCAGATTTATTCATAATTTCAAGGGCAGCTGAAGAATCATCAGAAATTAAGATGTACAAAGCGGGGGCAAATAAAGTAATTTCACCCTATAAAATTGGTGGCGATCGCATGGCGCTTGCCATATTAAAACCAAGCGTTCTTGATTTTATAGAAATAGCAACGAGTCCAACAAAAAGTGAAGAAGCTATTTTGAAAATGGAGGAAATTTTAATAACTGAAAAATCACAGCTTTGTGGAAAAACAATTATGGAGAGCAAAATCAGAGAAACAAAAGGTGTAATAATAGTGGCAGTAAAAAAATCTAATGAAAAAATGGAATTTAATCCAAAACCAACGTATAAAATAGAGCCAAATGATATTTTTATCGCTCTTGGCAGTTCCAAACATTTATCTCTACTGGAGGACTTAGCTTATGGTAAATTTTAATGTTCATATGCCCTATAGGGAAAGGAAAAAATATTTTCAGAGATTTATCGAACTAAAGATAACACCAGAGATATATTTTACAGCCCAAGATTTAGATAACTTGAATGCAAAAGAATTAGAGAATATGAGTAAATTACTTTTAGAAAACAATCTACTCCCTTCAATTCATGCACCTTTTCTTGATATAAATCTTTCAGCAAATGATTCTGCAATAGTAGAAGTTACACAAAAAAGGTTAATGAAAACATTGGAATTAGCAGAAATTTTAAATGCTTCTGGAATCGTAATACATCCTGGATTTGATCCCTTTAGGTTCAGGGCCATGGAAGAATCCTGGTTTTCTTCGACGAAGAAAAATTTAGAACCCATACTAGATAAAGCTGAAAAAACAAAAATCCCCCTTGCTATTGAAAATATTTTTGATGAACATTATGAACATTTAAAGAAGATAATCATCTACTTTTCGTCTCCATACCTGGGACATTGTTTTGATACAGGCCATTTCAATATCTTTTCAAAAGTAAACTTAGAAGAGTGGCTAAATAATATGAATAGATACATTTTTTCCCTTCACATACATGATAACTTAGGTTTTATAGATCAACATTTACCTGTTGGTGAGGGTTCTTTCCCCTTTGCATTTTTTTTCCGCAAAATTAATAACAATCTAAAATGGCAAACTTTAGAAATGCATAACGAAAAAAGCGTTATGAAATGTATTCAAAATATAAGATATTTTACAAATAAACATCATGATTAATTATTATCAAAAATGGGAAGATAAGGTACTTAGAAACTGCCAGAAACCAGGCAGGTATATTGGAGGAGAAATTTTAAGTACAAAAAAAGATTGGAAAAAAGTCAAACTTAAATGGGCACTCTTTTTCCCTGATATCTACGATTTAGGTATATCAAACTTAGGCATAATTACATTATACAGAATCCTTAACAATCATCCGAATATTCTTGCTGAAAGATTTTACATGCCCGCATCAGATGTTATACCTATTTTAGAAAAAGAATCAATTTGCCCCCTTTCTTTAGAAAATAAAATGCCTATTAAAAATTTTGATATTCTTGGTATAACTTTACCCTATGAATTAACTGTTACAAACATCCTCAAATTTCTCCAGCTATCTGGACTTGAATTAACTCGTAGACAAAATAATTTACCCCTAATAATTGGTGGTGGAGCATTAGCATATAATCCCCTTCCCCTCGCACCTTACTTTGATGCCTTTGTTATTGGAGATGGAGAAGAAGTATTAATTCCTATCAGCGAAATTGTTATGAAATATATGAACAAAAAAGATAAAATACTCGAAGAATTATCAAAAATCGAAGGTATATTTGTACCTAAGATCCACAAAGCTGAGAACAGAAGAATTAATAGAATTTTTGTTAAAGATTTAAACAAATTTGAGCCACCTTTACCAATTTTACCAATTGTAGAAGCAACTTTTGAAAGATTATCAGTTGAAGTCGCAAGGGGGTGTACAAGAGGCTGTAGATTCTGCCTTTCTGGAATGACAACAAGACCCTGTAGGGAAAGGGATGTAGAAAAAATCTTGAATTTTATAGATTTAGCAGTAAAAAAAACTGGCTTTGACGAATTGTCACCCTCATCACTAAGTATAACTGATTTTTCGTGCTTTAATACTCTCTTTAAGGAGCTATATAAATATAGTAAAACACATAATATTGCGCTTTCTCTACCATCATTAAGAGTAGGCAGTATAAGAGAAGATTTGGCAGAAAAAATAGCAGACTTTAGAAAAACAGGTTTTACTGTTGCTCCTGAAACATCACCATCATTACAAAGGGCATTAAACAAAAATATAGATTTTAATACACTTGCAAATGATATAGAAACTGCCTTTTCCATGGGATGGAGAAATATAAAACTTTACTTTATGATTGGACTTCCTGGGGAAACAGAAAAAGATTTTTCAGAAATAAATGATTTTATAAACCATATTTTAAAAAGCGCTAAACACTTAAGACCCCATTTAACCCTTTCTTTTTCAAATTTCATTCCAAAACCACACACACCCCTACAATGGGCAAAAATGTCAACTTTAGAGGAGTTAATTAAAAAACAAAAATTTCTTAAGGATTTGTTTTTTCCCAATAAATCAGTTTATTTGAAGTTACATAACCCATACATGAGCTTAATTGAATGTATTATTGCCAGAGGAGATGAAGAAATATCAAGATTACTCGAAGAAGCAGTTTATCTTGGTTGTATTTTTGATGCATGGGACGATAAGTTCAACTTCAAAAACTGGATTAAAGCTTCCGAAATATCTGGTATACAATTTGATAAATACACCAAAGAGTTTGACTTAGATGATAAACTTCCATGGGATTTCATAAATACAGGTATTAACAAAGAATTTTTGAAGAGAGAATTTATAAATTATAAACAAAATATACCAACTTATGACTGTAGAACCAATAACTGCA
>CALINM010000035.1 GCA_938045315.1 uncultured bacterium
TGAGCCCAACCAACTACAACTTGCCCATGTATTAACCTATCATCAATCCTTGTCAATAAAATAGGCATTTTTATTTATTTCCTTTATTAAATATTTCTTTTACATCTATAATTGTCTTTTCTTTTTTTTCCAAAATAATTCTGACAAGTTCTTCTAAACTTTTATGTGAATACATAAGCGCCTCAATAACTATGGGTAAATTTACACCAGTTATAATTTTTACTTTATCGTTTTTCGCATATAAAGAAAGCGCAACATTTGATGGTGAACCACCAAACATATCAGCCAGTATTAAAACCCCATCTCCTTCATCAAGAGAATTTACAGCATTTTTTAACTTTTCTGAAAAAAAATCAATTTTATCATCTTTTGAAATAGAAACTGCTGCAAGATTTTTTTTTACTCCTATTATCAACTCAACAGTTTCTTTTAATGACTGTGCAAAAGTATAATGCGAAACCAAAAGAATACCAACCATTATGGCCTCCCTTTTATGTGACGATCAATTTCATAATCGTCTTGTTTAACAAAGATGGAGAATGACGGATATATTCTCCATCTTCAATAAGTTTTGCACATACCATTTTTACACCAAGTTTTATAATTTCTTCTTTATCTATTTTAACTATGTATGAATTTTCAGATCTGTATTTTTTAAGCAGTGATTCTCTTGGTATCCCATCATTTACAACAACATAATCTATAACTTTATTACTGCTATGTTTGAATATAGCCTTTATATGGTCTGATACTGTATAGCCATCTGTTTCACCGGGTTGCGTCATAATATTACATATATATATCTTTAATATTCTATCGCTTTCAAGAATTTCTTTAACCCCTGGTATTAAAAGATTGGGAATAATACTGGTATAAAGGCTACCCGGTCCTAAAATAACAACATCCGCTGATTTTAAAGCTTTTAATGCCTGTTCATAGGGTTTACAATTTGATGGTATAATTTGTATGCTTTCTATTGCAACTTTTGATTTTGCAATATTTGATTGTCCATAAACTTCTTTGCCATTTTTCAATTTTGCCTTTAATTTTATATTATCAAGCGAAACTGGGAAAACCTGCCCGCGAATCGCAAGAACCTTTGAAATTTCTTTTATTGCTTTTGGGAAATCACCTGATATCTTGGTTAAAGCAGTTATAAATATATTACCAAAATTATGACCTTTCAATTCCCCTTTTTCTGTAAATCTGTATTGAAGAAGTTTGCTTAATATATCTTCTTCATCAGCTAAAGCAACAATGCAGTTTCTTATATCACCCGGAGGTATTATATTATATGATTTTCTTAAACGACCGGACGAACCACCATCATCGGCAACTGTAACTATTGCTGTTAAATTTGATGTTGATTCTTTTATACCTTTTAAAAGCACGGATAAACCTGTTCCACCGCCAATTGCAGCAATTTTAGGACCTCTTTTCAGTTTTGCTTCTTTATAAATCCTTGAGAAAAAATTTTTTTCTTTTTTAGAAAATAGTATGGTTAAAACAGCAAAATAAGACCTTCTTAACGCAAGTATAATACCTGCTATTCCCAAAAACAAAAATAAAAAATCAATTAATTTAAGTCGCTGAAGCCTGTGAAAAAAGTCATCAACATTAATCTGTTCAATCCTTATATGTTCTACTAACTTGCCTAAAACACCTGATAATCCAAAAGCAAATACAATAAAACTTAAAATAAAAAGAACAAGCCACCTTTTTATTTTTACTCCTGGATAAATAAATTTATTCAAATTAAACATTAGGAATTTCTCTTTTCATCCAATTTATTATTGTTTTATTTAATTCCTTTGCTGTATTATGACCTTGTGCTTTTAATCGTCTCATCATAGCAGCAACTTCAATTATTATACTTAAATTCCTTCCTGGTTTTACCGGTAGAATTATCTTGGGCACTTTTATACCCAAAATATTTTCAAACTTTTCTTCTAACCCTAACCGCTCATAATCTTTATCGGCTTCCCACTCTTCTAAAAATATTACCAATTCAACTTTTTGCTGTTCCCGTATAACCCCTATTCCAAATAGACTTTTCAAATCTATAATTCCTATTCCTCTTATTTCCATATGATGTTGAACAATATTAATTCCCTTGCCTATAAGTTCATTATCGCCCAGTTTTATTATTTCTACCAGATCATCGGCAATTAATCTATGTCCTCTTTTGACAAGTTCAAGTGATATTTCACTTTTACCAATTCCACTTTTACCAAACAACAAAATTCCAATTCCATAAACATCAACAAAGGTTCCATGTAAAGTCACTTTTGGAGCAAGTCTTTTTTCAAGATATGTCATTGCCGAATTAATAAGTTTCATTGTAAATAATGATGTCTGTAAAATAGGGACTTCGTATTCATCAGCAAGTTCAGTAAAATAAGAAGCCGGTTTCAGATTCCTCGCAATAATAACACAACATATTTTTGAAGAAAAAAATTTTTTAAGAATATTATGTATATGCTCTTTTTTTTGTTTTTTAAGATAGGCAAATTCTGTCTTTCCAAAAACCTGAATTCTTTCATAAGGGAAATAATCAAAAAAACCGGCAAGGGCAAGTCCTGGTCTGTTTATATCAGATACCACAATTTTTTTTGTT
>CALINM010000036.1 GCA_938045315.1 uncultured bacterium
ATTACTACCACATATAATGAGCATAAAAACCTCTTCTCCAAATTTAACATTTACACATTTATAACATTATATTACAATGATTTTCAAATATGACATTTAAAAATAATCTTTCTATAAAAAAACTAATAATACTAAATCAACTGGCATTTTTATTTATTTTCTCAATAATCACATTTTTTATAGCTATAAAAGATGCTAAACTTATTTTAACTAAAAATAGAATTGAATATTTACACAACCTAAAATTACTAACCCAAGAAACTAACTTAAAAACATTAGAAGGTATACTAAACACACTATCATTATTACCTTCTTTACATAAATTTGACAAGAAATTAGTGGAAAAGCAGTTCATTGGTATAATGGAAAAAACAAACTTATTTCACAACATTTTACTTTTCGATAATAAGGGTAATTTAATCATAAGCGCAAAACCGGTAGCAGGTGGTTTAAAACCACCCACTGACAGGCTTTATTTCAAGAGGGTGCTGGAGCAAAAGACTTTATCCTGGGGTGAGTTTGCTATATCCCGTTCAACAGGAAAACCAGTCATTCACTTTGCTGCCCCCGTTTTAAACAAGAAAAATGAGGTTACCTTCGTAATTGTAGCTACACCAGTTATGGAAAACATTATAGCAAAAATAAGCACTACACCGTATAAATCAATAATTCTTGATGAAAGGGGAGTAATAGTACAAAGCAAAGAGGATAAAGAAATAGGTAGCGTCTATGGCCATTATAAAAAGATTAAAGAGATGAATACTAATGAGGGTATTATTAAAATGGAGTCACATCATGTTGTATTTTCAAATATATATATTAATGGAAAAATATTTTCCACCTTAGTCGCAGAATTTCCCTATTCAATTTTATCCATACTTTATGAAGAAGGTTTTTTTACAAAATTTTTATTTTACCTTACATTAATTCTCATATTCTCGTACCACACGTATTTTATTTATAAAAAACTAATTTTAAAACCCTTAAACCATATTGAAAGCCATTTTATATCATTTTTAGATCGGGAGATACTTGAACCTATTGATAGAATGTTTTTTGGAGAATTAGATATTTTTAAAAGAACTTACAACAAATTTATTGATTTTATTAATCGAAAAAATAAAGAAATAGGGGAGGAAAAAAATTTCTGGCACACCCTTTTCAACGAAATTCCTCAGCCTATTCTTTTAGTTAATAGAGACTACGAAGTTACCTTTGCAAATTATGCTTTTCTACACACCTTTCAAATTAAGGAAGAGGATTTAAAAAGAACTCATTGTTATGAAATAACTCATAAAACAAAAAACCCCATCGATTTTTGTCCCCACAGAGAGATATTGGAAAAAAATGCTTCATTCACTTATGAATTGTATTTTCCTGACAAAGATAAGTGGTATTATATAACCTACTCTTATTTTACCTACCCTAACAAGTTTGAAGGCACATTGCATATATTTAAAGATATAACAGATTTAAAAAAAGCTGAAGAAAAAAGATTGGCCATTGAAAAACAACTATTACATACTCAGAAGTTAGAAAGCCTTGGCATTTTAGCTGGCGGTATTGCCCATGATTTTAACAATTTACTTATGGGAATTTTGGGAAATGCTGAATTAGCATTAATGATGCAAAATAAGCTACCACCATCAGTAATACAAAATATTGAAACAATAAAGAAAATAAGTGAAAAAGCCGCCCATTTAACAAGGCAGATGTTAGCTTATTCTGGTAAGGGTAAGTTTATAATTAAAGAAATCGAAATTAACTCCTTTATCAGGGAAATCTTTGATTTAATAAAAGTATCGATATCAAAAAAGGCCTCCTTTATTTTAAATCTTTATGAAAAAGAGCCACTGGTAATAATTGGTGATCCCGGGCAAATTGAGCAGGTTATTCTAAATCTCGTTATAAATGCCAGTGAAGCCCTTGAAGAAAAGGAAGGTTTAATAACTATCACAACAGGAAAGCAATATTGTGATAGTAAGTATCTTGAGAATACCGTGGATGGTTATACGAGAAATTTGAGAGAGGGTTATTATGTATATTTTGAAGTAACTGATAATGGCTGTGGCATGGATAAAGAAACCATGCAAAGAATCTTTGAACCCTTTTTTACAACAAAATTTACAGGGAGAGGATTAGGCTTATCTGCAATTTTAGGCATTGTAAGAGGACATAATGGTGTAATAAAAGTTTACAGTGAGAAGGGCAAAGGAACGTCTTTTAAAATTCTTTTACCATCAGCAAAGCCTAGCCTTGACAACATAAATTTCAGAAATATTAAAGGTGATTTTAAGGGAAAAACTTTTCTTGTAATAGATGATGAAGAGGTAGTAAGAATTGTAACTAAGAATATGATAGAATTTTTAGGTGGGAAGGTGTTTGAAGCCTCTAATGGTATTGAAGGCATCGAAATTTTAAAAAATAATCCCTATAAAATAGACATTGTTATTCTCGACCTTACAATGCCAAAACTTTCAGGTGAAGAAGTTTTTAGAGAAATTAAGAAAATTAAAAATGATGTTTTTG
>CALINM010000037.1 GCA_938045315.1 uncultured bacterium
ATCTCTATACAATCTCTCCTTCAAAAGACAAACAATTATCACCTGTAATGAGATTTGCCTTACAGAGAATTCTTGTTTTAATGCATCCATTTATTCCCTTTGTAACAGAAGAGTTATGGAGTAAAATGGGTTTTCAAACGAGCCTATACTTAGAAAAATGGCCAGACTACAATCCCATGATGATTGGAGATGAAATAATAACTATAGTTGTTCAAATAAATGGCAAGGTAAGAGGTAAATTTGAGTTTCCAGCTCATATGGATCAAAAAAATATGGAAGATTTTATTTTAACTCACCAAAAGATCAGACAATACCTAAGAGGAGATGTGAAAAAGATTATATGGGTACCAGGAAAATTAGTAAATATTATTGCATAATAATTTTTTTACTCTTTTTTGCATCCTGCAGCATTACAATTAAAGAATACAAATTGAAGGATGTGAAAGATTGGAAAATTAAAATTTCTGTTATAAATAAAACCCATGAACCCGCTTTAACAAGCTTATTTATAAAAAATATAGAAGAGAAGCTTATAAAAAGGGGTGCATTTATTGTAGATAAAGACGAAGATTGTGAAATAACTGTAATTTTGAACACGCTGAAAACACAAGCAGTAGCTTATACATCAAAAGATATCATTGGCGCAAATATAATTCAAATCACCGGGGCATTTACAATCAAAACAAAAAATAAAAACACACCAGACTCTTATGGTGTGTTTAACATATCTAATAACTATGAAATCAAAAATATTATTGAAAGTGAAAGGGAACGAAATTATGCACTTACAAAGGCAGCCAGAGAAGCTTCTGAATCGATATATGGCAAACTTGTTACTTTGTCAGTAAGGCCTTAAAAAGCTGCTTACTTAATCTGCTTTTATGTCTTGATGCTTTATTTTTGTGGATAATACCCTTTGATGCTGCTTTATCAAGCAAGGATTCAGCTTTTATTAATTCGTTCTTAGCTTTTTCCTGATCTTTTGCAGTTATAGCAGTCCTGACCTTTTTCATCTGCGTCTTTAATGCAGAAATAACTGATTTATTTCTTGCCCTTCTCTTTAGATTTTGTCTTTCCCTTTTTCTGGCAGATTTATTTTTTTTACTTGCCAATTTTATCCTCCTTGTTAATAATGAACTAAAATTTTAATTTGATTTTTTTATGAAGTCAAGAGAAATTAAACAATCGAGTATAATACGTGCTTTTACGGTCCTTAGCAGTATGACCCTCATAAGTAGAATAACAGGATACTTAAGAGATGCTGTCATTGCTGCTTTCTTAGGTGCTTCAATACACTCAGACGCTTTTTTTGTAGCTTTCCGCATACCTAACATGTTTAGGAGGCTATTTGGTGAAGGCGCTCTTACTCCATCTATTGTACCTGTTGTCTCAAGTTTAAGAAGTATCCCTAAAGGGGAAGGGGACAAAGAAATTAAAAGTATTATAGGCACCGCAGTGTTGGTTGTTGGCATTGTTACTTGTTTAGGTATAATTTTTGCTCCCTATTTAGTGAAAGCCCTTGCTTACGGTTTTACAAACAATGATGATCTTTTCTCTATAACTGTAACACTTACAAGAATTATGTTCCCCTATCTTTTTTTTATATCCCTTGTAGCTGTCTATATGGGAATTCTAAATGCAAATAATCACTTCTTTGCTCCTGCTTTTTCGCCAGTTCTTTTGAATATATCTATGATTATCTCTTTACTCTTTTTAAGACGATTTTTCTTTATGCCCGTTTATGCTCTTGCTTTAGGAGTTTTAGTAGGAGGCATATTACAACTAATAATCCAGATTCCCTTTTTGAAGAAAAATTCTATACCCTTTACTCCCATTTTTAACTATAAATCGCAATCTGTAAAAGAGGTATTTTATATGGTAACTCCATCTGTTTTTGGATTAGCTATAACACAGATGAATGTCCTTGTAGACACACTCGTTGCTTCACTTTTAAAGAGTGGAACTGTTTCTTACCTATATTATGCTGATAGACTTTTAGAATTACCAATAGGCATCTTCACTGTATCCTTTGCTTCCGCCCTTCTGCCCTCGCTTTCATCAAAAACTCAAAACAATGATATTGAAGGGATTAGAAATGATTTAAATAAAACGCTAATTAATTGCATGCTCTTTATTATTCCGTCCATGTTTTTTCTACTTTTTTTTGGTGATACAATAATATCTGTTCTATTTAAAAGAAAAGCCTTTGATGTAGCAGCACAAGAAGGTTCGTACCGAGCACTTATAGGTTATTGTGTGGGACTACCTTTCTTCTCTTTCAATAGACTGATAACCCCCATATTTTATGCCTATAAAATGACAAAAGAACCTGTTAAAGCAGGTTTTTTTGCTATGTTTGTAAATATAGTCATGGACATTCTACTAATGCCCCTTGGAGAGTTTGGCTTAGCATTTGCAACAACTTTATCCGGGGCTGTTAACTCCTTTTTATTACTTAGCCTTTTTAAAAAGAACCATTATACACTTAATATAAATAACTCATTAAAAACATGCAGTAAGATTTTATTAGCTTCCTTTATCTCTGCTTTTATCCCCCGATATATTCTGTCTATTATTGACCTGGGCAGTAGTTTTATCATGAGAATCATTAACCTGTCTCTTGCTGGAGGTATTTTCATTATTACACTATTAATTCTTTTAAAAATCATGGGTATTAAGGAGCTGGAAAGCATATGGAAAAGACTGAGAATTATACAATAAAAGATATTTTTAAGACACCTTTCGAATTTATGTTGGCCATTTATTATACAAAAACTGGGGTCTATAGAATTGATTTTCTCGATCAAGGCGAAGAAAAAATAAATACTCATAGTTTTAAAGATATCACATACAGAATTATGCGCTACTTTAACGGTGAAAAGGTAAATTTTGTTGATATTCCAATTATATTAAAAAATTTTAATAATTTTCAACTAAAAGTTTTATACAACTGTAGACAAATACCATATGGGAAATTAATTACATATAAAG
>CALINM010000038.1 GCA_938045315.1 uncultured bacterium
GAAACATACCGCGGGTCGGGAATTATGCGATCATATAGAAAGGTGTTAAAAAACTGATTTTCTATGGCCCATGCTATTTGCCCGCCAAGCCCAAGAAAAAATAATGAGATATTAATGCGGGTTTTCATAGTTATCTCCTGAATTTTTTTATAAATATTTTAATAATTTTAATGGCATTACACTGTACAACACTGCGGTAAAAAAGCAATATTAAAAGACGCGTAAAACAAGAAAAAAGCCTGCGGGAAAATTTTGAATATTATGTGTAAAATTGCAGAAAACAAGGTTAACGGAACACCAACACAAATAGGCGCAAATTGTTTTTGGATTTGATATTTTAAATTGTTGACAGTTCAAATCATACTAATTTTAATTAATATTTAAAGATTAATTATCAGTTAAATTGATTTAACCCGTTATTATATATATAAGTAAAACCGTTGCGCTTCATTTTACATTATCTATTATGTTAGATTGTATGATAGTTAATTATTAGATCCAGGTTTATTTATGAAACAGATAACACAAGGGAATATCCTGAAAGGATCATGGCCAGAAAGGATACGGGTCATTTCTTCTAAAATCATTAATGATACCATGATAAAAATTGAAGGGGTAGGACTTGAAACTAATAAATATTATAATCCCGTTCTTACAATAGAAGATCTCAATAAAATTGAAATTTTAGAACAAAAAACATTTCAATTCAATGCCGATGGCAAATCCTTATTTTTGTATCTTGAGTCGCACAGGATACGAAATGCATTCCAATTTGATCCATTGTATGCTGTAAATGTTTCGCAGGTTGATCCTCTTCCTCATCAGATTGAAGCTGTGTATCATTATATACTGCAGAATCCGCGTATCAGATTTCTTTTAGCAGATGATCCCGGTGCCGGTAAAACCATAATGACTGGTTTGCTTCTTAAAGAGCTTAAGTACCGTGGACTTGTTGAGAGAACGCTTATTGTTGTTCCTGGAAACTTGAAGGATCAATGGCTAAGGGAGATGAAAGAAAAGTTCCAGGAGAATTTTGTATCTATTAATAGAAATACTATGGAATCATCATGGGGGCAGAATGTTTTCCAGGATAAAAATCAGGTTATAATATCAATGGATTTTGCAAAACAGGATGATGTCATTTCAGCTCTTAAAGATACCAGATGGGATGTATGCATTGTTGATGAAGCTCATAAAATGTCAGCGTACAAATATGGTGAAAAAATTGATAGAACCAGGCGTTATAAACTTGGACAATGTCTTTCTGATATAAGTAACAATCTTCTTTTTCTTACTGCAACCCCACATAGAGGTGATCCGGATAACTTTCTTCTTTTTCTGGATCTTTTAGAGCCAGGACTTTTTGCAGATACCACAATGCTTTCTGAATCTATTGAAAATAAGGACAACCCGTTATTTTTAAGAAGGCTTAAGGAAGACTTAAAAGATTTCAACAATGCTCCAATTTTCCCACCAAGAGTTGTTCAGACTATAAAATACTATCTTTCCGATGATGAAAAGAAACTTTACAATGCGGTTACTGAATATGTAGAAAAGCATTTTAACAAAGCACTTGAAACTGAAAAGCGCAATGTAACCTTTGCTTTAACAATTTTACAGCGCAGGCTTGCTTCAAGTGTGCGTGCAATACGAAAATCCCTGGAAAGAAGACTTACAAAGCTTGAAGAACTTTATAAAAAAGGTCTATTTTATACAGATGAAGAATATGATGAAGACTATATTGAAGATTTGGATGAAAGTGAGCGATGGAACAAGGAAGAACAATTGTTAGAAAAACTCACATCTGCGGAAACACTTGATGATTTAAAAGAGGAAATAGATAAACTTGCTGAAATTGCAAAGCTTGCCCGAGAAGTGGAAAAGAAGGAGATTGAAACAAAGCTTAATGAACTTAAGAATGTAATGGAAAAAGAGGAGCTATTACTTACAAAAACTAAATTACTTATCTTTACAGAATCAAAAGACACTCTGGAATATCTTGTTGAAAAGCTTAAAAGCTGGAATTATGATGTGGTATTTATACATGGTGGAATGAAACTTGATGAACGAATAAAGGCTGAAGCTGATTTCAGAAACAGAGCACAGATTATGGTATCAACTGAAGCAGGTGGTGAAGGTATAAATCTTCAGTTCTGCTGGCTTATGGTTAATTACGATATACCATGGAATCCAAATCGTCTTGAGCAGAGAATGGGTAGAATTCATCGGTATGGCCAGCAAAATGAGGTTCATATCTATAATCTTGTGGCGATAGATACCAGAGAAGGGCGGATACTTGCAAGGTTATTTGAAAAATTAACACATATCAAAGACCATCTGGGTTCCGACCGTGTTTTTGATGTGATTGGTGATGTGCTGGCAGGTAAAAACTTAAAAGATCTTATTATTGATGCAATATCCTGTAGAAGAACTATGGAAGACATTCTGAAGGATCTGGAAACAGAGCCTGATGCAGAAGCTATTAAAAAAGTTAAAGAGGCAACATTTGATGCGCTTGCAACAAAACATATTGATTTAACTCGAATTTTAGGTGAGCAAAGAAAGGCAAAAGAAAATAAGCTTGTTCCAGAGTACGTTGAAGAATTCTTTCAAAAAGCTGCTGAAGCTTTGAATATCAAAATGGAAAAGAGGGCAGATGGTTTCTGGCGTATTGCATCGGTTCCTTTTGAAATACGTAACAGGCCTTATAATTTCAAAATACGATTTGGCGAGGTAATGAATGAATATCTAAAAATATCATTTGATAAAGATAAAGCATTTAAGGCGCAGGCCGAA
>CALINM010000039.1 GCA_938045315.1 uncultured bacterium
AGCATGACCATGCTTATTCCCACGGTAATAAGGGAAAAAAATATGAAAAATCTTTGTCCTAACTTTGATACTATAATGCCGCTAAAAAAAACAGAAATAAGATATCCAATGAAATTACCGGTACTGACAAAGCCCATTTGAGAATAGGTTAATTCAAGTGTTTTTGCCATTGATGGAAGTAGCATTCCCAGAGCAAAACGTCCAAACCCAAGACACGCTATTATGCAAAAAGTCCCGGTTATTGCAATAATCCATGCATAATGAAATGGTAATCTAATGACTTTTGAATCATTCATGTTATTAATATAACATTGTTTTAAAAAAAAACAAATAAATTTCATGAGTTTGTGTTTTTTTATGTTAAAATATTAATAATTATGGAAAATAAAGTATTTATAACTTTTTCAGGATGCAAGGTTAATCAGTTTGAAAAAAGCTTGCTTTTAGAATTATTTCAAAAAGAGGGATTTATTATAACAGAAGCACCTGATGAAGCAGATTATATTATTTTTAATACTTGTGCTGTTACAAATAAGGCAGAAGCTGGCTGCAGACAACTTATAAGAAAATTTTATAGGTTAAACCCTAAATGTAAAATTATAGTAACAGGTTGTTATGGTGAAAAAGAAGGAGAGAAATTATTAAGTTTACCTGGAGTATACAAAGTATTTCCAAATGAACAGAAGCTTTCTATCCCTTCAATGTTAGTCAATGGAAGAATTGAAAAATCTGATCTCTTAAGCTTTGAATATAAGAGGTTATATAAGGATAGATCTCGGGCATTTTTGAAGGTTCAGGACGGATGTGACTCTTACTGTAGCTATTGTATAGTTCCATTTTTAAGAGGAAAACCAATTAGTATGCCTCTCGAAATAGTCTTAAAGAATTTGTATAATCTTGTAGATGAGAATGAAGTAGTCCTTACGGGCATTCATTTGGGCAAGTGGGGCAAAGATATTAATAAGTCTTTTGAAGACCTTATACGAGCAATCTCAAAGGAAAACTTCCCTTTTAGAATCAGATTGTCTTCACTGGAAGCAAAGGAAATTACAGGTAATGTACTGAAAATTTTAAAGGATATGAATAACTTTTGCCATCATTTTCATATTCCCTTGCAAAGTGGAAGTGATAAAGTATTGAAACTTATGAAAAGAAACTATGATAGGCGGTATTTCAAAAATAAAATAGAGGAAGTAAGAAAATTTTTCCCTCATGCATGCATTGGAATTGACGTTATAGTTGGTTTTCCCGGTGAGGATGAGAATGATTTTTTAGAAACATATACTTTTATTGAGGATTTAATGATTGATTATATGCATATTTTTACTTATTCTCCAAGAGAAGGCACTGAATCATATCATTATAAAAATACAGTAGATAAAGATACATTAAGTAGCCGTTATCAAAAACTTAAAGAACTAAATGATGTAAAAAGAAAAGCTTTTATAAAAAGATTTTTGAAAAAAGATATTTTATGTATTCCCGATAAAAAGATTAGCAGCAAACATTATAGAGTTTTATCAAGAGAATATATAAAAGCATTCATTAAAAATGAGATTCCAGACAAAGAATTTAAGGCTAAATTGATAAATATCCATACCCTGGAGGCAGTCGTTTCTAATTAATGATTTTTATTTAGCCCTTTTTGCATCCTCGATAATGACTTTAAAAAAATAGCCAGCTCCAAAATCTTTATTGATCTCAACTGTTCCACTCATAGTAACTATATCACCTACATTAACGTTTTCATTTGTTGTAACCACGAGATCAGCTTTCTGATTGTCTAAGTCTGTAATATGTATCCAGTTTTTACTCATAATATTCGGGGTAAATTTTGTAATCTTACCTTTGAAAGTAATGAACTTACCATTTAATTCAGTGGAATTATCTAAAATCTTACTGATTGTAAAAACACCGGGAACTTTTTTAGATTTTTAACATATTTTACGCTTATAGGAGATAAAAAGATACTAAAAAAGAGATTCAATGTTAAAAAAATGGACCAAAAGTTGTAAAAAATTAATTTGGGTTAACTTAACTGACTGTTATTTTTTTATTTATTTTCAGATAATTATAATTTTTAAAAATATGTTTTGTTTTTTACTTGAAATTTTTTTTAAAATATGTTTTACTTTAACGTAAACTGTAAAGGAGGTGATTTATGGCACAACTAAATTTACCAAAAAAAGTAGTTTTGGGGGATATTACAGTAAGGGATGGTTTTCAACATGAGGAAAAGTTTATCCCCACTGAAGCAAAGATATGGTTGGCGGAGGAGCTAATCCTTGCTGGGTTTAAAAGGATTGAGGTTACAAACTTTGGTAATCCAAAAGGTATGCCCCAATTTAAAGATGCTGAAGCTGTTCTAAAGGGCATTAGAAACAGTAAAAGAGTAGCACACCTTTTGAAAGATGTGGAGATAACTGCAGTTACTATAAGAGAGCAGGCAGTAGCGAGGGCTATTCAGGCAAAAAAAGAAGGTTGGGGGCCCGATAGGATATTACAAATGGTTTCAACAAGTGAATCTCATCAGTTAAAAAACTCTGGGCTTACTCATAAAGAATACTGGGCTATGACTGAAAAATGTATTAAAGAAGCAAAAGAAGTGGGCCTCAAATTTAATGGAACTGTGAGTACCATATGGGGTTGTCCTATAGAAGGGCCGACGGAGATGAAAAAAGCGGTAGAATTTGCGAAAAGGTATTTAAGCATTGGTGCAGATGATATTGAGCATGCAGATCATGATGGTCAGGCAACGCCAGCGAAAGTTTATGAGTATTTTTCAATGGTCCTCGATGAAATTCCTGATCCTTCAAAGCACATTGCTCATTTCCATGTAACTCGTGGTTGGGGACTTGCGAATGTATTCGCTGCTCTTTTAGCTGGAATCACTCACTATGAATCTACGTGTGGCGGTATTGGTGGTCAACCTGCAAATTTTGTTGATGGTGTTCCTGTCTCAGGGACTGGGGAATATTACTATAAGGATCCTAACATAACAGGTCTTGTATGTACTGAAGATATGGTTGTAATGATGGATGAAATGGGAATTGAAACTGGTATTGATGTTGATAGACTTCTTAAGATAGGTAATATGGTAGAAAAAATAGTGGGAAGAAGATTAAGGTCGGAATGTATAAAAACAGGTAGAATTCCGAAAGGTCCAACAGAATTCCTTGATGAAAAACTCAAAGCGAAACTCTCCTCAAAGTAAAAAGGGAGGGGATTTATACCCCTCCTGCTTTTTGATTTATAATTAAGCATAAATTAGCAAAAAACTGAATTGTGCAAATATTTTGCATTTTTTGTTTAAATGTTTAGTGTTTATAGACATATTATTTGCACTATTGATAATATGTTCTATGTGATTCCACATCTTGAAGAAGAAGGATCTGGACCATTTAGTTGTTATCTTCCTTGAGAAGTAAAGACTATTATGGTCTCAAAAAATGCCTTTCTAAAAGTAAAAAAAGGGTGATGCCAATTTAATTGTGCGTGGATCCCTGGGAGTTTATGAAAAAAATAGTTATTCCTTTATAAATTAGAGCTTAATTTTATCAAAAGGTATCTTAATTAGAGTGTCAAAATGTTGAGAATCTATTTAGGATCTCAGATAATAGCTTATGCTTTAGGAAGAAGAGTATTTAAAGGTCATAAGAAAGAAATAGGGTAGTTTGAAATTACACATAAAGAAGAGGTAAAAATAATTTGCTTTTTGGTATATATGTTTAAAAAATGAAAGTATTTCCATGGCATAAGAATACTTTCGAGTTACCAAAAGGATCGGTTTGACTGTCGGGAAATCAAAATTAAATAAATCAGGCTTTTAAGTAGGGCACAACATTTATGGATTATAATATCATTTAGAAGTTACAGAAGAAATTTTAATTCAATGATGTCCCCGTATAGCACATAAAAGTTATTTATTGATACCAAAAACCTTTCTATTTTAAAATCGCTGGCGGAGAAGGTTTTTAAAAATTTCTTTCCCTATCAAATATTATCAGAAAAATTTCTTTTGTAATACTAAAGCTCTCCTAAATCAAGCCAATAAATCATCAATTATATCTTCAATACTAATATTCTCGATGTCATCTTCTGAAAGTGGGTTTTCACCCAGCTCAATACACGCCTGTTCGTAAGTTTCTCGCTCTGTTTTATAAAAAATTCCTATTGGTATTTTATCATTGAATTCCATAGCTAATTTTATGGCATTTTCATAATCTTGTGGATTGTGAGCGGTATCCTCTAATTTATATACCCTTGGGTTATAAAAAGCGTATGAATATGAAGGATTAAAAGTAACACAGGGCTGAAGTACATCAATTACAGAAAAGCCTTTATGCTTCATACCCTGAACAATTAAAGATGCAAGGTGATCAATTTCACCAGAGTATCCCCTTGCAACAAAGGTAGCGCCAGAAATTATAGCTAAAGCCACAGGATTAACTGGCAATTCAATCACCCCAAAGGGTGTTGATTTTGAAGAAAATCCCTTAGGACTTGTAGGTGAGGTTTGACCTGTGGTAAGTCCATATACTCTGTTATCGTGTATTATATAAGTTATGTCTATATTTCTTCTACAGGTATGTATAAAATGACCAAGACCAATTCCAAGTCCATCTCCATCACCTGAGGTTGCTAAAACATTCAGCTTATGATTAGCCAGTTTTATACCCGTTGCAACAGGTAGTGTTCTGCCATGAATACTGTGAAAGCCATAAACTTTTAAAAAATTACTTAAATTACCAGAACATCCAATTCCAAAGACCATTGTGATATCATGATTATTTAAACCCAGTTCATGAAAAGCATTTTTCAGAGCATACCAGATGCCAAAATTACCACAGCCTGGACACCATGAGGGTGTTTGATAGGTATTATAAACAGGATAATCTTTCATTTATTTAACCTCCTTTTCTAACGTAATCCACAATTTCATCTGGGAAAAAGGGCCTTCCATCATATTTTAGAAGCTTTTCTTTAATTCTTATATTTAGGTTTTCTTGCAATATGCCAGCAAACTGTCCAAAGAAATTATTTTCAATACAAATTAATCTTTTTGCACTTTTGACAAACTCATAATAGTTTTCTGGAACAAAAGGGTGGGGACATAAACAATGTAGATAATTTACTGATATACCCTCTTTTTTGAGATACTCTATGGCCCTTAAGACGGGGTTTTTTACGGAACCAAAGCCTATTAATGATATATCAGATTTTACATCACCATACAATACCGGTTTTGGAACATCACTTTTTATATGTTCTAATCTTTTCATTCTTTTATTAACCATCTTAACCCTTAATTCAGATTCTTCTGTAACAAGCCCGTATTCGTCATGCTCATCGCTGTTTGCAAGATGCATACCATTTGGACTTGGTGGGAAAGCTCGCCATGATATGCCATCTTCTACACTTAAATCGTATCTTTTGTAATTTTGAGGCACCTCTTTTAGTCTTTTACCCCTTTCTTTTGGTAGATCTAATTGTTTTAAATCATCAATACTTTCTGAGCTTTCGGATAGAAATTTATCACTTAAAAGTATTACGGGAATCTGATATTTTTCGGCTAAATTAAAAGATACCTGAATTAAGTGATAAGCTTCAGCAATATCTCCGGGGGTTAATATAATTCTAATGAACTCTCCTTGTGAGGCATGAATGACAAATCTCAAATCTCCCTGTTCAGTCCATGTTGGCATTCCTGTGCTTGGTCCTGGTCTCATGCACTCAGCAATTACTAAAGGAGTTTCAGTAATTCCTGCCATTCCAAGGGCCTCAGCCATTAAACTAAAACCTCCACCTGATGTGGCAGCCATAGATCTAATACCTGCATAAGAGGCTCCAATTGCGGTTAGTATAGCAGATATTTCATCTTCTGTATGTTTCACAACTATCCTGTACTTTCTTTCTAAGGGAGCTAAGAAATGTAATATTGATGATGCTGGTGTCATTGGATAAGCTGCATATAACTTTAATCCAGCTTTTATAGCACCAAGAGCTATTGCTTCATTCCCTGTCATTACGTATTTTTTTAAAAACTCTTTTTTATTTACAATACATGATCTTTTTTTTGGAGGATTCTGTTGAACAAAATCATATCCTTCTTTAACTGCTAACAGATTCATATGAAGAACTTTTTCACCCTTATCTTTAAATGCTTTTGTTACTGATAAATTTATTGCATCTAGAGGCATATCAAGAATTGCTGCAGTAACACCGAGGGAAACGTTATTTTTAGTAATTTTTCCCCCTGATTTTAGAGCTATTTCCTCCATCGGTACTGGATATAGGCCTTCAAAATTTATAGATAAGTCTTTCAAGTTTGAATCATAAATAATTATACCTTCACTACTCATTTCGTTTAAATGTAGTTCTATGGTTTCTTTATTTAGAGCAACAAGTATATCTATTTCTTTTTCGGCTGTAACTGGCTTTTTATCCTGAGCTTTCACCTGATAACAGTTATGCCCGCCCCTTATTCTTGATGGATACTCTGCATAATTAAAAACTTCCAAACCTAATTTTGCACAGGATTTTGCAAATATTAATCCCGTAACCATTATGCCCTCACCAGCTTCGCCACCAATCTTCCAGTTGAACTCATTTATTTTCATATTCTTTACTCCTTTAAAGAAAAGTCTATGAGAATTTTACCATTAAAAAATTAGTTGTAAAGAGAACATAGAATATCATTCTATGTTATATTCCTTTAATTTGTAGTGAAGTCCCCTTGGACTTATTTCTAATAATTTTGCTGCTTTTAGTTTGTTGCCTTTAGTCAGCATCAGAGCTCTTTTAATATAGTCTTTTTCTAATTCTTCAATAGCCCTTTTTAAAGAAATGAATTTTGCATCTGGGGAAATTTCTTTAGTATCCACATTTATCATGTAATCGGGGATATCGTTTATATCAATTGTATTTTTATCAAGAAAAATAAATAGTCTTTCAAGAAAATTTTTTAATTCTCTAAAATTCCCTGGCCAATCATAATTAATTAGAATACCTAATGCCTCCTCAGTGATGGATAGTCTTCTTTTTTTTAGTTCCCTTTTTATATATTCAGCAATATCTTCTTTTCTTTCTCTTAATGGGGGAATATGTATTGGTATGACGTTAAGTCTATAAAAAAGGTCTAACCTGAATTTGCCCTCATCTACTAATTGTTTTAAGTTTTTATTTGTTGCTGATATAATCCTTACATCAACCTTTAAAGCATTCACATCTCCTATTCTTCTTATTTCACCATCCTCCAGGAAACGCAATAATTTTCCCTGCAGGCTTTCATGCATCTCAGAGATCTCATCTAAAAAACATGTGCCGCCATCAGCATGTTCTAATAAACCTCTTTTTGGTCTTATTGCATCTGTAAAAGCACCTTTGGTATGTCCAAAAAGTTCACTTTCAAGTAAATTTTCAGGTATTGCAGCACAATTTATTGCTACAAAAGGATTTTTTGCTCTCATGCTTTTTTCATGTATAAGTCTTGCGACAACTTCTTTTCCCACCCCGCTTTCACCTGTTATTAGTACTGGTTGCCTGTAAGGGGCTATTTTTTCAATGGAATTAATAATTTCTTTCATTGATTTACTTTCCCATACAATATTTTCAAGCAACTTA
>CALINM010000040.1 GCA_938045315.1 uncultured bacterium
CCAAGCTCCATAGCAAAGGAAGCATCTGATGCAGTTCCCACACCAGCATCTACAATAACAGGTACTTTAACAGTTTCAAGAATAATTTTTATATTGTAAGGATTTCTTATGCCCAATCCTGAACCTATAGGTGCCCCAAGAGGCATAACTGCAGCACACCCAACATCTTCTAATTTTTTAGCCATTACAGGATCATCATTTGTATAGGGTAACACTATAAATCCCTCTTTAACCAGAACTCTTGCCGCTTCCAGAAGAGCCTCATTGTCAGGGAAAAGAGTTTTTTGATCTCCTATTACTTCTAATTTAACCATATTACTAAGCCCCAATTCCCTTGCTAATCTTGCAGTCCTTATTGCTTCTTCAGCAGTGTAACAACCAGCTGTATTTGGTAAAATTGTACAGTTTATCTCTGATAAATAATCAAGAATTGTGCGTCTTTGACCCTCAATACTCATCCTTCTTATAGCAACTGTGATGACTTCTGCACCTGATGCTTCTATAGCACCAAGCATAATCTCTGGCGTTGAATACTTACCTGTTCCAACAAATAATCTGGATTTAAATTGTTTGTCACCTATTACAAGATAATCTTCACTCATATAACCTCCTTATCTTATATTTATCCCCCACCAACAAAGGTAACTATTTCAAAAATATCTCCTTCACAAATCAATATATTTTCCCAATCTTTTTTGGGGACTATTTCTTTATTTCGCTCAATGGCAACGTGATCTTTATTTATTTTAAAAAAATCAAGCATTTGAGAGACTGTTAAACCTGCAGGAACTTCATAATCTTTTCCATTCACTTTAATGTACAACTCATCCCCTCCTTAATTTTTTGTGATTCATAAACCCTTTCAAATAGAGAGAGCATTTTAGCCTTTTTATCATCATCTTTTGAATTTTTAACATATTCTAAAAAGGTATTAATCGCATTTTCTTCACAGAACTCCTTAATATGTCCTTTCATCGCAAGATTGTGAAATACACCACCAACTCTACCTTTTTTATAGCATGCTGTGCAAAAACTTGGTAACATCCTTTTTTCGAGAATTGATATTACCACATCTTCCAGACTTCGAGTATCGTTTAATGAAAACTGTGCACCTTCTTTATTAGAAATCTTACCCGTATACCCACCCGGTGCAGTAGAAGATTCAGCACTAATTTGAGAAGCTCCACACTCTAATATTTCATCTCTCAGGTATGCAGGTTCTCTTGTAGATACCACGATTCCGGCTGTTGGGATAGATAATCTATAAACAGCAACTATTTTTTTAAAAGTAAGATCATCTACGGGATAAGGTGGCTTTTCTACAACAGCGCCCTTTGCATATCTCAACCTGGGAACTGATATAGTATGAGGATAAGTCCCAAAAGATTCTTTAAGATATTTTGCATGCTCTATTGTGGCAAGTACATCAAAGTGATAATCATAAAGCCCTAAAAGGCAACCTATGCCAACATCTTTAAACCCTGCTTTAATAGCTCTATCCATGCAAGATAATCTATAATAAAAATCTTTTTTCTTCCCCGCAACATGATAAATTTTGTAAGTATTTTCATGATAAGTTTCCTGAAAAACTTGAAAGACCCCTACTCCAGTTTCTTTAATCGCCTTTAACTCT
Source organism: uncultured bacterium (assembly GCA_938045315.1). Lineage (GTDB taxonomy): Bacteria > CALINM01 > CALINM01 > CALINM01 > CALINM01 > CALINM01. The sequence continues at coordinate 1,634 of CALINM010000040.1, forward strand.
TCCACTTCCATGGGAGCAGCATTAAGATGTAAAATATTCATGGGTGTTTCTTTATAAATTGCATCAACAACATTTGTTATATAATCAACACCACATAATTTTTTATTTTCCGCTGTTACAAGCAAAGCCCGCCTAAAACCACGATCTGTTAGAAATTTTGCTTCTAGGACAGCTTCTTCAATACTTAGTGTTTTTCTTACTTCATACTTATTCCCCAGTTGAAAGCCACAATAAAGACACTTATTAGAACATTCATTAGAAAGATAAAGGGGAGCAAAAAGAACTATCCTATCGCCATATACCTTTTTTTTAATTTCAAAAGCTTTTAAGCATAGTTCATTAATAGTTTCACTATCTTCCACACTTAGCAGAAAAGATATTTCATCAAGATTTAATTCTTCAGAACAAAAGACTTTCTCTATAATTTCATCGAATCTTTTTCTGTCAAAGGGGTACCTTTTTTTCGATATTTCACCAATTTTTTCAAAGTTAAGCATTTTTATATTCCCATATTTTTTTTATTTTCAATACTTTTTCGACAACATCAAAGGGGTCACAGCCAAATACTCTTATCACTGGTTCCTTACCCACATCGCCAAGATCATAAATAATATCGGGCATAACACTACTTCTTTTCAAAACTTCACATACCCCCCAATTTAGACTGCTACCTTCTATATTTTTGATATTTTTTGGTTCTTTTTTTCTATCAAAACTTCTTACTTTAAAACCCGCTTCTTTAAGAAGTGGTATTAACTCCGGGATAAACCTTAAAGCAATTGCTGATGATACTTCAGGATAAAATCTTTTTGCAGCAATAACCAGTGATGCCACATGTTTTGATGCTCCAAATTCAGGTGAACCAATGCAAAAAAGATTATTTTTATAATTTACAATTCTTCCTGGAAAACCTGCTACATCATAAATATCCTTTGCTACAGGTAAAGAATAAACGAAATTTGTTTGTATTTCGGGAATCAGGTAACCAATATTCTCGTTTTTAATTCTTTCAAAGGCAATCTTTAATTCCTCCACTATCTCGTATTTCCTGGCCTCTTCCCTTAAAACAGCAAATTGATCAACTGTCCCGAATTGGCTACCTAACTCAACTCCCTTCTTTAGCGCTTTAAATATGAATGTCCTTGCCTTTGAGATCGATTCAAGCCAATTAAACCCTAAAATTAGATATGAAGCAACTGCTGTTGCAAGGCTACATCCTGTACCATGGGTATTTCTTGTTTTTATTCTCTCTATGGGGAATTTATGAATAAGATTTTTTTCAAAATAAACATCAAAATCTATATTAGAATCTCCGCATTTAATCAAAACTCTCTTAGCTTGTTTTAACAAAATTTTACCAGCTTTCACAACATCCTCTAATGTTTCAATTTTAATACCCGTAAACTGCTCTGCTTCAGAAATATTCGGGGTTATTAAATCACAGTACTTAAATAATTTTTCTATGATATCTTTGTTAGATAAAATTCCACCACTTTGAGCTACAAGGACAGGATCAATAACAACTGGTTTTTTCTGTTTCTCTAAAAATTTTCTTATTGTATTAGCCACTTCAACATTAGCAATCATTCCTATTTTTATTCCATCAAAATAAATGTCATCTTCAATAGAGCTTAGCTGTTTTTCCACATCTTCTTCTGGAAGATTAAATATTTTCTGGACTCCCTTTGTATTCTGGGCTGTTATAGATGTTATAACTGTTAATCCATAAACACCTATAGCAGAAGCTGTTTTTAGGTCCGCTTGAATACCTGCACCAGCTGTAGGATCAGAACCTGCTATTATAAGTATTCTCTTTGGTCTACTCATATTTTTTATTTTCAAACTCATCAAACTCTCCTAAAATTATTCTTAGAACCTGGTTCGCCTGGTGATGTGCTGCAATCCCTACTCTTGGAGCCATTAATCCATTACCCGGCCTTGCCTCACTAACTAAGTCTCCAACTACAAAAAGTTTATTTGCAATCCGCCTCGTAATGATATCATTATTTGGCCCATACCCAGCTAGCCCAGACGCGGCAACAACAAACACATCTGGCATTTTTTCAAGAACTGTATGGATTAACATAGTCTTCATGTCAGCTCTATCGAAGGCTTCTACGATAACATGGCAATCAACAAAAATATCTGGTATATTCTTAGATGTTAACTTTACATTATGGGTAATGATATTAATGAAGGGATTAATTTTTTTTAGATTATCAAAGAGTGCTTCAGTTTTGAAAAGTCCTATCTGGTGTATGAAATATTGTTGTCTATTTAAATTAGATGGTTCCACCACATCAAAGTCAGCTAAAATGAGATTTCCTACACCAACTCTCGCTAGGGCAATAGCAACATTTGACCCCAATCCACCAAGGCCTGCAATCCCTACTTTTGAGTTTTTCAGTCTTTCATAAACACCCGGGGTATGTCTTGCAATCATCATAAATTCAAGTTCTTGTTGATCTGGCAGTTCACCCCTTTTAATTAGAAAAACCTGGTCCCTTTCTTTTAAAGTAACATCTTCACTGACAGGAAAGCCATTTAGTACAATTACATCCGCATTGGGTTTAAAAATACTTTTCACTTGAAAAAGAGTAATATTTTCTTCAACATCAACAATTTTTTCATTAATTCTGATTTTCATAAATTACGTTGGTAGGACTTCTGGAAGGCTAACTAACGTGACCTTTCCCTACGACGGCATTACCCGTATCAGGTTCTAAGGGTTACTCTCTTTTTGAGAGTTCTCAGCTTGTAAGCACCCCCAGGTCCTACAATAACTATTTATTTTTCCTCAAATATAATTTTATGGGAAAGTAAATTCATTTCCCTTATTTTACCCTTAATTCTCTGACTGTCCCCCAGTACACCATAAAGCAAATACTCATCACCATCAGGAACTATCCGAATAACTTCTTTGAATACAAGCTCTTCTTTATCGCCTTTTAACAAATATACATTTGACTCACACATATTTTCAATATTAGCACTAATTTTAATACTACTCAAGTTTTTTTTATTAACGCCCCCGGCGTGGATCGAACACACGGCCTCAGGATTAGGAATCCTGCGCTCTATCCTACTGAGCTACGGGGGCAAAATATATAGCTATTTTATCAAAAAATAAAAAGAAAAACATCTAATATTGCAGAAGAGAAAAAACATTATAACCTTTTAATCTCTCTCTGCCACCTAAAGCAGTAATTTCAGCGAGAAATGCACATTCAATAATATTAGCCCCTAATTTTTCTATAAGCTCTGTTGTTGCCTTAACAGTACCACCTGTTGCAAGTACATCATCACAAATAATAACATTATCACCCTTTTTAAGAGCATCTTTTTGAATTTCGAGACAATCAGTTCCATATTCAAGCTGATATGTAACCCTTAACGTTTCAGTAGGTAGTTTCCCTGGTTTTCTAACCAAAACTATGCCCTTACCCAATCTGTATGCTAATGCAGAACCCATGATAAATCCTCTCGCTTCAATGCCAACTACATACTGAAGGTTCTCATCAATATATCTATGAGCCAAATAATCAACGGCCTTATGAAAGGCCTTCGCATTTTTTAAAAGAGTCGTTATATCTCGAAAGAGGATCCCCCTCTTTGGAAAATCGGGTATGTCTCTGATAGCTGATTTCAAGCTTTCTACCATATTTACTCCCTCCCTTATATCTTACTCATATTCTTAGTTAAATCTACTTCGTCTTCTAAAATCATTTTTCTTAGCTTCATTAAAGCCTTCTTTTCAATCTGGCGTATGCGCTCCCTTGTAACATTAAAAACCTTTCCTATCTCTTCGAGGGTTTGAGGAACACCACCATCTAAACCATATCTCAGAATAATGATTTTTCTCTCTTTTTCATCGAGCATAGAGACCCACTTGTTTACTTTAGTTATAATATCAATGTTCTCTGCAACTATATCTGGTGGAATAATGCTCTCATCTTTAATGGTATCGGCTAATCTATAATCATCTTCATCATTTACTGGCGAATCCATAGAAGAAGTTTTTTTTGCATAATCTATAAGTTTAGCCACATAATCAGGTTTCATACCTAATCTTTCAGCTAATTCATCAATATCAGGCTCTCTTTTATGATCTTGATAGAACTCAAAAGTTTCCCTATAAATCTTTTTCATATCATCTGAGACATGAACTGGAACTCTTATTACCCTTGATTGATTTATGATAGCTCTTTCTATCGCCTGTTTTATCCACCATGTTGCATAAGTGGAAAATCTACAATCCATGTGGGGCTCAAACTTATCCACTGCTTTTATTAAACCCAAATTTCCTTCTTCAATAAGATCAATCAGTTCCAAACCCTGTCCCTGATACTTTTTAGCAATTTTAATAACCAATCTTTGATTTGATTCTATTAACTTTTCTCTGGCTAATTTATCCCCCTCTTTCATTTTTAAAGTAAGTTCCTTTTCCTCATGGGGCTTTAAAAGGCGATATTTCCTTACATCTTTAAGATAATACTTAAGTAAATCATCCTGTTCAAAAGAATGCTGCTTAGACTTTTCTGCTCTTCTACTTTTTTTATAAACCATACTGTGCAGTTTTTTTTATAGTACCTTATTTAACAGCCATATACAAGATTTTTTACTTTTTTTTGTTAAAATTTGATTTATAATATAATAAAAAATGTCAAAAATAAAGAAATGTAAACCCCTAATAACCTTCTTCCTTTTAACGTTATTTATATTCTTTACTTTGTTTATTGCCTATAAAATTGGCAATTATTTTAGTAAAGATTTAGCATCCCCAATCAAATTTTTTGTAAGATAATATCAGAAGGAGGCTTTTATGCTTACTACGGTAGCATTAGAAGTCTTAAAAACAAGATACTTTTTAAAAAATGAAATGGGAGAAACTATTGAAAATTTTGATAAATTAGCCTTTAGAGTTGCAAAAGCCATAGCTGAAGGTGATAAAATTTTTGAAGCTAAAGCACAAATAAATAAAACTAT
>CALINM010000041.1 GCA_938045315.1 uncultured bacterium
CGTAAATTTAATTTTTTAAAATTCATCAAGGAGTATAATTTATGAATAAGCCAAAAGAGAGGAAAAGAAACAAAAAAGATTATGTTATCCAGTCAGTTATGCATGCAATTGATCTACTTGAAGCCTTCAAAGGAGAAAACGATGAATTGGGAGTTACAGAGTTAAGTAAAAAATTGGGTTTACATAAAAATAATGTATTTAGATTGCTTGCAACCCTTGAATCGAGGGGTTATATAGAGCAGGACAAACAAACAGGTAACTACAAATTAGGTGTTAAAGTCTTAGAATTGGGACAACATTTTATTAAGCATTTAGGTCTTTTAAGACAAGCACATCCAGTTATGAGGGAGCTTCTTGCAAAGTGCAATGAAAATATCTATATAAGTGTTCTTAGAGGTAATGGGTGTGTTTATATTGATGGATTAGAAGCAAATCAGGTTGTAAAAGTTACTAGCAGAATAGGCCAGAGGCTGCCATTGCATGCATGTGCATCAGGTAAAGTGTTAATAAGTTTTGAAACGGAAGATGAATTACTAAAGATTTTCCCGCAGGAAGAGCTAAAAAAATTTACAGCTAATACTATAACAAGCAGGACTGAGCTATTTAAGCAGTTAAAAGAGGTTCAAAAAAACGGATATGCTCTTGACTTAGAGGAGCTAGATATAGGTGTAAGATGTGTTGCTTCACCAATAAGGGATTATACAAGAAAAATAGTTGGGGCAATATCAATATCTGCTCCTTCATTGAGAATGGATGATGAAAAATTAAAAACATTTTTTATACCTTTAATAATTGAAGCAGCTAAGGAAATATCACACAGATTAGGATACATTGAAGGGTAGTTTATTGTAAATAAAACAATTTTTTTAAAAATAAAATTTTTATTTGACAACCTTGTTTTATTTTGGTAGGTTTAAGCAAAATTAATAGAAGGAGGGAGTTATGGAAAAAGAGGGGAATAAAGTTTATATGATTCCACCGCAAGTGGATGCATTTTTAAAATGGGGATATGAAGATTTGGAGGGTTTTTGGGAACAGGCAGCTCTTTGCTCTATGGATGAGATATACTGGTTTAAGAAATGGGATAAAGTTTTTGAATGGAATTATCCAACATTTAAATGGTACATTGGTGGACTTACAAATATATGTTTTAGTGCTGTTGATTACAATGTCATGAAAGGTAGAGGTGGCAAGGCGGCAATTGTTTCAGAAATAGCCGAAACAGGTGAAACAAGGGTTGTTACATATGCCCAACTGCTTCACATGGTGAAAAAATACGCAGCTGCATTAAGGGGTATGGGAGTAAAAAAAGGGGATAGAGTTGTTATTTATATGCCAATGGGTATAGAACCTGTTGTTGCTATGTTAGCTTGTGCAAGGATTGGTGCGATTCATGTAGTAATATTTGCAGGGTTTTCATATAAAGCCGTTGCAGATAGAATAAATTTATCTGGTGCAGAATATATACTCACTCAGGATGTTAATCACAGACGTGGAGCGGTTATTGAGTTAAAGAAAGTTATTGATGATGCTTTGAATGAAGTGCCTGCTGGACAAGTAAAAAAGGTTGTTGTTCTGAAAAGGGCACATGACAAAGAAAGGCCAATGGTTGAAGGAAGAGACATATTCTGGGAAGATTTTCTAAAATTAGCAGAGGGACAAAGAGATGATGTGGAAATGATGGAATCAAACGAACCTCTATTCTTACTGCCCACATCGGGAACAACAGCAAAACCAAAGGTTACTGTTCATGTTCATGGTGGATATCAACAGTATGTTTATTCTATGGGACAATGGATATATAAGATAAGGCCAGATGATGTGTGGTTTGCAACATCAGATATTGGCTGGATTGTCGGTCATAGCTATAATGTATATGGACCACTTGTATCTGGTTGTACTACAGTTTTGTACGAAGGAACCCCAGACTATCCAAGAAAAGATATGATTTGGGATGTTATAGAAAGAAATAAGGTTACTGCTCTCTGGATATCGCCTACAGGTGTTAGAGGTCTGATGAAGCTGGGTATTGAAGAAGCAAGAAAGCATAATATAAGTTCTGTGGAAAGGGTTTTTTGTGCTGGGGAAGTTTTAAATCCAGCAGCATGGGAATGGATGCAATTAGAAGTTTTTCAGAATAGAATTCCTGTAATTGATCATATGTGGCAGACAGAAACATCAGGACCTGTTATTGGAAATCCATATGGGTTGGGCCTATATCCCATTAAGCCAGGTTCTTCAACCCTTGCAGTCCCAGGTGTTCAGGTAGACATAGTGGATGAAAAAACTGGAAAATCCTGTGGGCCAGGAGAGAAAGGTATATTTGTTATTAAAAAACCATTTCCAGGATTAACACCCACACTCTGGGGTGAGCCTGAGAGATATAAAAACGATTATTGGGAAAAAATTGACACTTTAAAGGGTATGTACTGTTCGGGTGACGGTGCCTATAGAGATGAAGATGGTTATATCTGGTTTGTTGGAAGAGCGGATGAAGTAATAAAAATATCAGCTCATAGAATTGGAACTATAGAAATAGAAAATGCACTAATTTCACATCCTGCAGTTGCAGAATCTGGTGTATCTGGTGTGCCAGACGAATTAAAAGGAGAAGTTGCTTGTGCATTTGTTGTTCTTAAAACTGGTTATGAGCCTTCGGAAGAGCTTAAAAAGGAACTTATTCAGCATGTAAGAAAGGTTATGGGTCCGATTGTAGTTATTAGAGACATTCAGTTTGTAAAGATGCTGCCCAAGACAAGAAGTGGAAAGATTATGAGAAGGGTTATGAAAAAACTCTGGACGGGGGAAGACTTAGGTGATCTTTCAACTATTGAAGATGGTGCATCTGTTGATGAAATAAAAGAAGCTATTGAAAAGATGAAAGTATAATTATTGGGGGCTAAAAAAAGCCCCCACTTCATATGAAGGGGAAAACAGTTAAAGAAACAAGTATTATTATAGCTCAGGAGATGAACCCCCAGGATGCAAATCCCTCTGGGAATGTTCATGGGGGGGTTATAATGAAATTAATTGATACAGCTGCAGGTGTTGTGGCAAAAAGACACGCAGGAAGTAATGTTGTTACTGCTTCAATTGATAGTTTGGATTTTCACCATCCCGTTTATGTGGGTGATGTAGTATTTTTTAAAGCTTCAATTAATTATGTGGGCAATACATCTATGGAAGTGGGTGTAAGGGTTGAAGCAGAAAATCCAATAACTGGAGAAATTAGGCATACGGCGTCGGCGTATCTAACTTTTGTTGCCCTTGATGAAACGGGTAAACCAAGGAAAGTTCCACATCTTATTCTCGAAACAGAAGAAGAGAAAAGAAGACACAAGGAAGCAGAAAGAAGAAGGCAAATTAGACTTTCAGAAAAAAAATTGAAGAGCTCCTCAAAATAAATACACTGGTATAGATATTAATATTTCAGTATAATAATTCAAAAAAATAGTTGGAGGATTTGATGGAGAAAACTTTTGCTATTATCAAGCCAGATGCAGTGGAGAGAAGAATTACCGGTAAAATTATTTCAAAAATTGAAGAATCGGGTTTTAATATTGTTGCCATGAAAAAAATATGGCTAACAAAAAAAGAAGCTGAAGGATTTTATGCTGTTCATAAGGGGAAACCTTTTTTTGAAAGCTTAATTAATTATATGTCTTCAGGACCTTGCATTGCGATGGTTTTAGAAAAAGAAAACGCTATTGCTGATTGGAGAAAACTTATGGGTGCTACAAATCCAGCCAATGCTGAAGCAGGTACTATAAGAAAAGAATTTGCAATAGATGTGGAAAAGAACTCTGTGCATGGCTCAGATGCTGTAGATACAGCAAAATACGAAATTTCATACTTTTTTAGCAATTTGGAGTTTTGTGAGTAATTCTCATTCATTATGGTAGATATAAGAAATTTTACTTACGAAGAACTTGTTGTAAAATTTAATGAATTTGGTCATCCAGAGTTCAGGGTAAAACAGCTTTTTAAATGGCTTTATGATAAGTGTAGTACTGATTTTTCTGAAATGACTGATATATCAAAGGAATTTCGCAATTTTTTAACAGAACATTTTAAGATCAACAGATTTGAAATTGTCGATTATTCAAAGTCAAAAGATGGTACGATAAAGTTTTTGTTTCGTACAAAATTAAATGACTTGATTGAATCAGTATTAATCCCCATAGATGATAGAATTACTGCATGCCTTTCCTCTCAGGTAGGGTGTGCTATGGGATGTATATTTTGCAACACAGGTGACAGAGGATTTGATAGAAATTTAGAGACATGGGAGATATTAGCTCAGCTTATAGAGATGGTTATTTTTTCAGATCAGAAGCCAAACAATATTGTATTTATGGGTATGGGAGAACCTCTTGCAAATTATTATAACGTAGTAAAGGCAATTAAAATTTTAGAAAATAAATATGGATTTGGATATTCTCCCCGTAAAATTACTTTGTCTACTTCTGGAATTGCTGACAAAATTGAATTGTTAGGCAAGGATGTAAATGTAAAATTAGCTGTTTCTTTAAATGCCGTTTCCGATGATGTAAGAGATAAGATAATGCCCATCAATAAAAAATACCCAATAAAGTCATTGATAGAATCTTTAAAAAAATATCCTGTGATGAAGGACGAAGAGATAACGATTGCCTATGTATTAATAGAGGGATTAAATGATAGTATTGAAGACGCCAAAAAACTTGCTAATTTATTGAAGGGCTTAAAGGTTAAGGTTAATCTAATAGCCTATAATTGTTGGGGGGACAGAGATTTTAAAAGCCCGGAAAGGGAAAAGATACTTTCTTTTCAAAAAATATTAAAAGATCACAATATTATGACATTTATAAGAGACAGCAGGGGGGCTGATGTAATGGCTGCTTGTGGACAGTTAAGAGGGCAGTATGAAAAAAAAGTTTCATAAAGGGGGTATTATGGAAGTTATAGGAATAATTGGTGGCAGTGGACTTTATGAGATAGGGTTGGAAAGTAGCAAAGAGATAGAGATAGATACACCTTTTGGTAAGCCTTCAGATAAAATAATTTTTGGCGAACTTAAAGGTGTTAAATTTGCTTTTTTACCAAGACATGGTAAAGGGCACAGGATTTTACCTTCGGAGATAAATTTTAGGGCAAATATTTATGCATTAAAAACCTTAGGTGTAAAAAGAATTTTATCAATAAGTGCTGTTGGTAGTATGAAAGAAGAAATCCAACCAGGTTGCCTTGTTCTACCGAACCAATTTATAGATTTTACTAGAGGTAGGAAAAGCACTTTTTTTGGAAATGGTATTGTTGCCCATATTTCTATGGCAGAACCTATATGTCATTCCTTCTATAACGTCATAAAAAACATAATAATATCTAAAGGATATCCATTAAAAGCAGGGGGAACCTATATTTGCATAGAAGGCCCTCAATTTTCAACAAAAGCTGAATCATTTCTCTGGAGAAGTATTGGGGTTGATATAATTGGGATGACAAACATGCCGGAAGCTAAATTAGCAAGAGAAGCAGAGATATGCTATGTCACTCTTGCTCTGGCAACAGATTATGATTGCTGGCACGATGTGGAGGAAGCTGTTAATGTAGAAACAATTATAAAAATATTGACTGAAAATGTTGAAAAATCTAAGAGTATAATTAAATCCCTGCCCGATTTTTTAAATGAAATTGATAGTTGTAATTGTGAAAATGCATTGAAGGATGCAATTATTACAGACCCTAAATTTATAAATGAAGAAGTAAAAAACAATTTAAAGCCTATTATTGGAAAATACTTTAGTTAATTGTTACGAAGAGTAGTTTATATCATTTCGAAATTAGCATTTCAACGGTTTCTATTAATTCATTTAAATCAGGGGATTTTACTACAAAGGCATCTGCTAAAGATGCTGCATATACTGTTTTATATGATGAGTAAGCAGTACACAAAATTATTGGAATTGAAGGATAAAATGCTTTTGATTTCCTTAATACCTCAAGCCCGTTAATTTTTGGCATTTTTATGTCGAGAATTACAAGATGGGGTTTTAAAGAAAATATTTTTTTTAAACCCTCTTCTCCATCTTTAGCAGTTAAGACTTTATATTTACTTTTGAAGATTTCTGTAAACAAAGTTCTCATATCCGCTTCATCATCAATTACAAGTATACTTTTTTTTCTCCGAGGCATTTTTGTTGACTATGTCCTTTTGGTATTATATTATCTTACTATATTAATTAAACACGATAAAAATTTTTTGTCAAATGGTTAAAACAATTTTTTATAAAAAATATCAGCTTCCCTTTTTTACCTATCTTCTGGTAATTTTTTTACTCTCCTGCGCGCCCTCTACCCAGCAAGTCAAAGAGGCAAATATACATTATGAAATGGGCGTGCTCTATTATAGAGAGGGAGATTTTATAAGGGCTTTACAGGAGCTTGTTAAGGCTTCGGAAATAAACCCTAAAGATAAACATATATGGAATGCACTGGGGCTGACATATAGGGAAAGAAGGCTTTTCAGAGAAGCGGAAGAATCATTTAAAAGGGCTATAAGTATAGACGATAAATTTTCCGATGCATATAATAACTTGGGTGTTTTATATCTTCAGCAAAATAGAAATCAAGAAGCCATAAAGGCTTTTCAGGAAGCTATTAAAAACATTTTTTATACAACTCCAGAATATGCTTATAACAATATGGGTTTGGCATATCAAAATCTTAAAAATTATATAGATGCAGAAAAGAGTTACAAAGAAGCAGTGATTTTAAACCCAAGTTTTGTTCCGGCCTATATTAATCTGGCAAAATTATATATGGAGCAAAATAGGCTTAATGATGCAGAAAAGCTTTTATTGAAGTTTTTAAGCGTTTTTGAGAGTGATGTGGAGGGTAACTTTATCATCGCTAAATTATATTTTTCAAAAGGTGATTTAGATAAAGCTAAAAATTATTTTGAGAAGGTTTTAAAGCTTGATCCAAGGGGTCCTTTTTCAGGACTAGCTAAAAGCTATCTGGAAGGAATAAAGTGAGAAGGGAAGATTTAGAAAAAATTGGCAAGATAATTAAAGAGAAAAGAGAAGAGGCGGGCTTTACAATAGAACATATATCTAATGTCTTGAAAATTAATCCCACATATTTAGAGGCTATTGAAAAGGGTGAAATAGATAAATTCCCTGCAGAGATTTTCTTAAAAGGATTTTTAAAAAATTATGCCAGGTTTTTAAAAGTAGATCTAAGTGAATTAAATATAACAAATGGAGAGGAAGAAAAAAAACATGAAAAGTTAAATTCCCAAATTCCAGATAAAAGAAAGCAAAAGTACAATATTCATACAGGTTATCTTTTTCTAGGAGGTGTATTATTATTAATATTTATTTCTTGGATAAGGGTAGAATATGTAAACAGAAAACAAAAAAGTGATTTTGAAAAAAAGCAGGAAACCAGTTTTAAAACCATGACAACAGCCAAGGAAATTGCTTTGCAGGAAAGGAAAAAACAGCTGATAGATATGAAAGTAGCTAATGTTAAAAATATTGTTGTTCGTACAAAAGAAGATTGCTGGATTGAAGTAAAAGATGGAAATATAAAAATATTTCAGGGACTTCTTTTTGGTGGAGAGGAAAGAGAATTTCCCTATAAAAGTGGATTAAAAATAAAGTTGGGCAATGCAGGGGTTGTAGAAATTGATGTTAAAGGGAAGAAAATGGGCAATTTGGGCAATAAAGGTGAGGTTAGGGAGATAACCATTGAATAGTATGAATAAATTTTTCATTCTGTTCGTGGCATTTTTTTTGCGTGTTCTAATACTTCCGAATTAACAAGGGTAAATTACGATAAAGGGTTAAAAGATTTTAATTTTGTAAGGCCACCAAAAAAGATATCCATAGGAATAATACATTATAGAGATTTGAGAAGAAATTGGGAAAATTTTAATGAGGAGTTTGGGCTTTTAAAGGTAAGTGTGCCTAAAATGGCCTTAAATCTTAATGAAGATATTTTGAAAAGAAAGTGGGAATTTGCTTCTATATTGGTTATACCCACCCTGTATTTCCCACCCACCAATTTGGAAGAATATGCATACTTGAAAAAGACCTATGAGATTGATTATATTTTAGTTGGTGAAATAAAAGAGGCCAGAATAGTAAAAATAAAAAAACCCACATCAGCGGCATATAAAATTAAGATTATTTTGAATAAAGGTTTTTTACCAGAATCTTTTAACTATGAGTCAAGAGTTTTAATTAGTGGAAGACTTTATTCATTTGAGAGTGGTGATTTGATATGGCAAGGTAGTGGTTATAGTAAAATAAGGGAAAACAAGGTACTTACAAAGGATACATTAATGGTTATTTCTTAGCATAATGCAATTGGTAGGATGCTGGAAGATATGAGTAAAAGTTTTTCTATAACTATAAAAGATGTAAATTAATTGTATGATTAAAAAACTGTTGTTACATATATGTTGTGCTCCCTGCTTGATTTTTCCATTAGAAGAGTTGAGAAAAGAAGACTATGAAATAATAGCTTATTTTTATAATCCTAACATACATCCAACAAAAGAGTATATATTAAGGAGAGATGCCCTGATAAAATATTCTAAATTAGAAAAAATAAATATAATTTTCGAAGATTACAAGCCTGAAAATTTTTTTAAAAATATACTTCAGGATTTAGAAAATAGGTGTTATTTTTGTTATAAAATGAGATTGGAAAAAGCAGTAATAAAGGCAAAGCAAGTTGGTGCTGATTTTTTTACCACAACCCTTCTGTACAGTAAGAGACAAAAACATGATCTTATATTAGAAATAGCAAAAAATATTGTAAAAAATGAGGATGTTTCATTTTTATACAAAGACTTTAGAATAGGCTGGAGATATGGGATTGAAAAATCAAAAGAAATAGGTCTTTATAGACAAAATTATTGTGGATGCATTTTTTCAGAAAAGGAGAGGTTTTATAGAGATGAGCCAGAACTTTTTTGACTTTGGTAAGTTATTCATAAGCATAGGTTTATTACTTGTGTTCCTTGGCATTATTATTACTTTAATTGGAAAAATCCCCTATATAGGAAAGCTTCCTGGGGATATATATATTAAAAAAGAAAGATTTGTATTTTATTTTCCATTAGTTACATCTATAATTATTAGCATAATTTTGACTATAATTCTCAATCTTTTTTTTAGAAA
>CALINM010000042.1 GCA_938045315.1 uncultured bacterium
AGTTCCACACCTATGGGTATTAATTTATTAAAAACATCTATCGTAGTGTCATAAAAACCAATTTCTACCTCTTTCTGAAGAAAAATATCACCCGTATCAAGACCTTCATCCATTTTCATTATTGTAACACCCGTTTTAGTATCACCTGATAAAATTGCCCAATTTACAGGGGCAGCCCCCCTCCATCTTGGAAGGAGTGAAAAATGTACATTAAAAGCACCAAATTTAGGTATATCAAGAATTTTCTTTGGTAATTTTTTCCCATAGGCTATAACAACAAATATATCAGTATCAAATCCCTTTAAAAGCTTTATAAAATCATCATCTTTAATATCCTCAGGTTGATAAAAAGGAATGTTTCTATCGATAGCAAATCTCTTTGGTGAAGGCGCTGTAATTATCTGACCTCTCCCTTTTGGTCTATCAGGTGCAGTTACAATGAAAGAAATTTTATTATCAGATTTGTATAGAGTATCAAGAAAATTCAATACAAAATCCGGAGTTCCGAAAAAACCTATTTTCATAAGCTTTTTTCCATTTGTTTCTTTAACCTTTTTATTATTAATTCTCGCCTTATAGTACTCAATCTATCAATAAAAAGCTTACCATCTAAGTGATCATTTTCATGTTGAATTGCCCTTGCAAGTAATCCCTCGGCAACCAGTTCTTGAATTTCACCTTCCAGATTAATATATCTTACTATTACTTTTGAAGCCCTTTCAACTGGTGCTGTATAACCAGGTATACTTAGACACCCCTCATCATGCTTTTCCCTACCTTCTTGTAAAAGTATCTCCGGGTTTATAAAAATAATCGGCTTTGGGTTCTCTTCAAGTTGATCTACATCAATAACAAAAAGTCTTATAGGTATTCCTACCTGAGTTGCCGCAAGCCCAATACCCTTTGCATGATACATGGTTTCAATCATTGAAGTCGCAATTTTTTTTATATCATCAGTGATATTTTCTATTTTTTTAGCAATAATTCTTAATCTTTGATCGGGATATTTTAATATTTCCATCACTGCCATACAAATCACTCCTTATTAAATCTTTGTTCTTAAATACTTCAATTCCAGCCTTTGAAGCAAGCGGACATACATACTCACATATGCCACAACCAATGCACAGTTCATCTACAATATAGGGTTTTTTTATTTCTCTTATCCTGCCTTCAAAGTCTTTTTCCCTTATAACTTCAAACCTTATAGCCTTTTTCGGAACAGGACAATGCTCTTCACATACCATACAGTTTACTTTTTTTGCATAGGGTAAACAATGATTTTTGTCAAAAACTGCTAATCCAATAACCTGCTTCTTTTTTTGTTCCAAAGAAAGATGTGGAATAGCTTTAGTAGGACATACCTGACCACAAAGGGTACAATTATATTCACAATAGCCCTTTCTTGGCACAAGAACTGGTGTGAAAAGATTGTAAAAACCATAATCAAAATTAGAGGGATACAGGGCATTTTTTAAACAAATTTTAATACATTCACCACAACGAACACATTTTTTTAAAAAATCCCTCTCATCTTTAACTCCTGGTGGACGAAGTAACTTACTATAATGTTCATCTCTAAAAAAATTGAAAGTTCCAGCAGTAAAATAACCTGTCAGAAGCCCTGTTATCAAAACCCTTCTTTTAGAAAAATTAGTTTTAAGCTCAGGTTTGACAGAAAAACTGTAATTAACTCTATTAAATTTACACTTAATCTTACAATTCATGCACACAATACATTCTTCTTTTTGCAAAATATCTTTATCAAAACTGGTGGGACAAATATTTTTACAGTCGCCACAATCTTTACAAAGGCCATTAGGAACCCTTCTAAAAACAGAAAACTTACTAATTAATCCAAGTAATGTCCCAAGAGGGCACAAATTCTTGCACCAGTTTCTTTTTTCAAATCTTTCAAGTAATATAATAAAGAAAAAAATGAAAAAAGAAAAAAAAGCTAAAGGATATATTGTCTCTCTGAAAGGGAGTACATGGGATTTTAAAAAATTATAAAAAAAAGAGATGATATCCCTCTTTTCTCCAAAGATTTTATATAAACCAGTCCAACTGGTTTTGATAGAGTCAGCAAATACAGGGAAGAAAGAAAATGTTAAAAATCTGACAAGAATTGCTATGGGGTCTAAAAGACCAACAATATTAATTCCAAAAAGGGAAACAAACAAAAGAAAAACAAGTAAATAATATTTAAAACTCCCCCATGTTATTTTTCTTTCTTTTTTTTTGATGAAGTTTGAAAATAAATCAATAGTTGTACCAAGAGGACAAATCCAACCACAAAAAAAACGCCCTAAAAAAAAGCAAAAAACTATAAGCAAAATGGCAGGAAAAAGAAGCCATGAAAAAGAAAATGTGGATAATAAATAGGAAAATAAAACAAGGGGATTAGCTCTAAAAAAACTATTTATCGCTAAAGATATATCATCTTTTCCCCTATACTCAGTGTTTACAAACAAAAAAAGAAAAATTAAAAGAAAAAAAAATTGAAAAAAACGAGCTAAGTTAACCTTTTTCATTAGACTTTAATCACTTTAGCCTTGGATATGCTTATTTCACCAAGCCCACGTTTAAAGGCTTCCACTGTTATTGGTATATCTTCAGGCTTTTTACCAAACATAGTCGTTGCATAAGCATCAGCTAAAACAATATCTTTTGATGCTATCACTTTATTTAAAATCTTTACATCCCTTATATCGCCCCCTTGAGGTCCGTGGTTTAATAAAATTCTTGTGGCATCAATAATTGTAAGGTGCGTTTTTACAACGGTATTAATATCTGCAAGTGCAGTTTCAATATTCCTATGTATGTATCCTCTATTGCCACCCATAATACCCATGACATTCTTCAATGCAAGTGTAAGTATAGTAAGTCCATGATGTTTTGCTATGGGTACGTTAATTAAGACATTTGCATCTAAAACTTCGTCATACAACTCCCACTCTTTTAAAAATCTACCATTTAGAATAACGTTCTTAAATCTTTCGAACTCAATTTGCTTCAGCTCAACCTTTTTCATATTTTTAAATACGGAGTTGAATCCACTTGATTCATAACATCTCCTTGGATCATTACATGTCCTGTCAAAAATCTTTACTTTTTTAGCACCTGCTTTAATACACTCCTCGGCTATTGCTTTTACAACAAGAGGATGTGTATTTGCAGCTTGTTCGGGAGTTCTGTCCCATCCAATATTTGGTTTAATAACAACAACATCACCGGGCTTCACAAATTTAGTTATCCCACCTAAAGCATTAATAACATCCTTTGTAATCTTCTCATAATCCCTGCCTTCAGATACAGCTAGAGTTTTTGGTTCTGATGCTTTTGTAATATCTAATGAAGTGAGGTTTACTAAAAAAGAAGATCCAATAAATTTTAAAAAATTTCTTCTTTTCATAACTAAATTAAGCTTTTAGATTTTAAAAAATCCCTTACAGTATCTTTTACGCCCTTTTTTTCCACATCTTTTACAAGATCAGAAATTATAGAGGGCAATAACAGCCCATTAAACTTTTCTATAAGCCTTGGAAGGGCTGGAAATTTTTTCAATGTATCTTTCCTGATTATAGACACTAAATAATCATCTTTCTGTTCTATCAAGGGTTTTAAAAAAACAAGATTATACCTTGTATTAAAATCATTTTTGGACTTATCAAAATCTACAGTTTTTGAGAAACTACTTACTTTCCTGCTATCAAAAACAACCAAATCTACTTCACCAGATGAAGCAGCATCAATTATGGCACCTGTGTCGTTAAATTTTTTTAATTTTACTGAAGTACCAGTTCTCTCTGTTATTAGCCTTGAAAGTATATTACTGATAATTTCATCCTCCCTTGTATCCAGATGGCCAATATAAATAGTTTTGCCCACGCATGCATCGGAAATTCCTTGAAGCAGTATAATCATCAAAAAAGCAATTAAAACTCTTCTAAACATCGAATATTACTCTCCATAAATGGTTTTTTTGATAGGGGTTTAATATTAATTTTTGGTAAACTTTTATCAAAATTCTTATCATATATATTCTTTCTAATTTCCCTATCAAAAACTGTACCAAAATAGTTATTTTTAAAATTTAAATCTTCCTTTTGTTCATCACCCACTTTTATATTATAAACATTTTTTCCATATTGTTATACCTGAAATTAACTTTATGCTGCATTTTGTAACTGGAAAAATACCAATCTCATTTTCAAATATAGAATTATACTCCACAATTCCCTGTGAATCCCTTTCCTCATATCTTATACCATGACGATTTTAAGTCATTTTATTGTTACAAACATAAATATTTGACGTTGAAAATCTAAATCCATCGATATTATTTCTAAAAACTGAGTTTTTTACTACAGCCTTAGTGAAGTGAACCTGGAGGCCAGAAAATGCACCTTCAAATATAGCATAATCAATATAAGCATAATTTGCGTGATTTACCATTACATATTTCCATGATGAGGGAGATTTTTCCTGACTATCCGATGTAAATATAACGGGCATATATTTTGTACCTTTAACTATTAAAGTTCCTTCAACATATAACTCACTATCACCTATACCATCATCATCTATATCAATGCTTTTGAATATTACCTCAGTACCTGGTTCTATCGTCAATTTGCCATTTTTTTTCACTGCAACTATACCTGTAATAAATACCTTACCCTTCCAAATTTCTTCATACCTAATTTCCCTAACGGGCAAAGAAAATGCATTTAGTGACAAGGAAGAACATAAAAACAAGCAGAGGGTCAAAAAAATTTTCATCTTAAGATTTTTCTAAGGGTTATAGTTATATTTTCCACATCATTTTCTACAAAATTATGGTGATCATAAGTTTTATCATATAAACCATATAATTCACCCTGAATAGGTGTTCCCCCATAGAACTGCCTCACTCCAATATAATATTTACCCTTTTCAGGTAAATAAAGTTCAAAAAAACCATCTTCTCTTGTTTTCTTTGATATGCTTACAGGTCTCTCATGTCCCATTTCCTTATTTTTATATGCAAAAGCATAAACGCCTGATACAGGCCTTCCATTTTCATCAAGGGCATAACCAGTTAACTTATATTTTGGTTTGACTTGATAAGGTAAATCATCTTGATTTTTTTTAAAAATGGGAATTTTAATATAATATTTTTTCCCTTTTCTTTGTAATCGGGAAAACAATTAATTCATCTACTTTCTTTTTTACGTCGAACAATCCACCTATATCCTTAAAATCAATTCTCGGTTCTCTAACTTCATAATAAATTTTCTCAAGAATTCGATGCATTATACACCCTCTACTTCTATAAACTCCGCATCCTGAGGCAACTTGTCAAAAACTAACATAAAATCAATTAGTTTTCCCGGTGGCACATCAACATTAACCATTGATTTTCCCATTTTGTTATTAAGACCTTTTTCAATCTCTGTATAGGTAAGTTCTTTTAATTCAGCATCTGTAAATATATTTCCAGCAAAAACAACTTTTTCTGCTAACTTCACATTGTTTTTCCCATATACGGTGCATTTTATTTTCAAAAAACTTTTAGGTACGTTAAATTCATTTTTGATCTTACCTGTTACAATGAAAATTTGAGCTGGATCTTTTGCCTCTCCATATTTGGTTTTTACATTAGTTATACCAATACTACCCATATTTTCAACCATTTTTAATCTCTTCCACCACATATAACCAGTACCTCCACCTCCAATAACAACCACAATTAATATACTTATTAAAATGCTCAGTATATTAAATCTTTTTGTAGTTGGCGCTACAAAATCCTCAACATGAGGAGATATATTTTCATTAGAAATATTAGCTTGTTCAAAATCTTTGTTAATTATTTCATCCACTTCAGTTTTTGAATCAGTTTTTACATTCTTATCTTCAATAAACTTTTTATCATTAATATCAATTTCAAAATCCTCTTTTTTTTCAGTCAAACTTTCTTGTTCTTCATTGAATTCAAATTCATTTACTTTTTCAAAAAATAAATCCTGCTCTTGACTTTGTATAGTGAACTCTTCTTTTGTTTTATCTTCCTCTTGAAAATCGAATTCTTTTTTTGGCTCTCCTCCGTCTTGAACTAAAAAATCAAAATCAGGCGTTGAAGTCTCTAAAATATCTTCTTTCCCTTCCAAAAGAGTATCATCTTTTTTTTGTTGCTCCTCATATGATTCTTCGAAAACTTTTTCTTTATCCATCTCTATATTTATTTCTCCAAATGTAGAACTTTCTAAAGAGCTTTGAGTCTCTCCGTAATTCAATTCATTAGTAAATTTTTCCCAATTAAACTCCTGTTGTAATTCTTCTTTATCTTCTTCAAAAGTAGGTTTATCAGAAAATAATTCCTTCTCCAATTTTTCAGTATCCTGTTGAACATTCAATGATGAATCCATTAATCCTAATTGCTGTGTTGTCTCTGATAATATCTCCTCACCCCGTTCAATTTCTTCTTTTTCTGGGAAAACAAAAAACACATGATTACATTTTTTACACTTAACTTTTACCCCTTCAGGTTTTACCTTAGAATCATCTAATTTAAACTTTGTCTTACATTCATCACATTGTATTATCATAATAATACCTCTCTTTAAAAATTAAAATGTTATAGCACCCTTTAAAGAATAAACTGGTTTGAACTCATTCAGTTCAATTTCGCCTGTTATAGATAATAAAACAATTGTAAGCCTCGCTCCAACAAAAGCTTTATAATAGGTCTTTCTCTCCTCCTTCAAACTAAGCCCAGATGGAAAAGCTGCAGAAGCATATCCTCTTGGAATGCTTTCAAATCTATTCAAACCCACTCCACCATAAGGTGTTAACATTAAAAAACCTTTGCTAATTGAAGCATCCACACCATATGTTTTAAAATCTAACTCACTTACACCTGATAGTTGAGTATAATTACCTCTTAATGCTATAGCAGGTGTAACTGTACTACCTTCAAGTATTGAGTATTTTATTTCCCCACCATATAACTTAATATTTGTATCTGGCACTTGAGAATAATAAGCACCTATATCGAAACCTAAAGGAAGTCCCTTTATAACTCTAATTTTGGGAATAAAAATATAAGATGGTGCATCATTATCTCGAACTGCATTCTTCCATACTCTATCACTAATATTAACAGCTGTAATTTCAACACCCACATCAAAACCTAATATCCCCAAAGGTTCAGCTGGTGAGAGGGGTTTAAAAGACGTTGCCACTGCAAATTCCTTTGAAAAATCTCTAAATGTAGATTGGGTCATACCAAGAGAAAATTTAATATCATCAAGTGCTAAAGTAGTAGTACAGGTAATTAAAACTAAAATAATAGTAATTAATAATTTTTTCATAATTCCTCCTTTTTTATTTTACATTTTTTTCACACATTTGTAATGGAAAATGTTTTTTTACCCATTTAATTTCCTCCTCTTTAGTAGCTATTTTTCCTTTTAATCTCTCAATTAATAAACTATTAAAAATTTTTGTAAACAAAGGAGAAGGAGTATATCCTAATTTTTTCAGATCCTCTCCATTAATTAAAAGCTTTACCTTAGAAAAATCGGTAAAGTATAATGAAAAAAATCTTTTTATTCTCTCGTCATCAACCTTCGACATCATGTAAATGCTTACCTCTATTGGCAGATCCTTTAAAATAAAATAGATTTCGTATTCCTCTTTAATATTTTTCAATCGATTTAAAAGCATAGACTCTCGCCTCTTAAAATCGATGATTGTCTTAGAAATATTCCCCTTTAAACCCATATCTTTTACTACTTCTTTTATTTCATGGAAATTTAAGTTATCAAAGAGGCATAAAAAATATATAAGTAGCTTATCTAATTTAATGCCCGTATACAACAATTCATACCATCTTATTAATTCTTTTGCCTTGATGAAAAGCTTTTTCTGTTCTTTCCATTGTACATTCCTACCAATATATTTCATTAAACCTAACTCATCTATTCTATCCATTATTTTGATTATATCTTCTTCTTGAAATATTAACTCTATCTCATTCAATATTCTCGGACCTTTAATTAGCGAAAATATGTCCATTTTAATAGCATTTTTTATTAAATATAAGGTATGTTTGCTAATTTTGAAGTTGAACCTCGCTTCAAAACGAAGTGCTCGAAATACCCTGGTTGGATCTTCAACAAAGCTTAAGTTGTGAATAACTCTGATTATACCTTCTTTAATATCTCTTAAACCACCAAAATAATCTATTAAATTGCCAAAACTACCAGGATTTAACTTTACAGCTAAGGTATTTATTGTAAAATCTCTTCTATATAGGTCTAATTTTAGCGATCCCCACTCAACAGTTGGTAAACTAGCAGGAGATGGATAATACTCAATTCTTGCTGTAGCCAAATCAATTTTTTTACCATCAGAAAATATTAAACTTGCTGTACCAAATTTTTTATGCTCCACCACTTTAACTTTCAAAAGTTTACTGATAGCTTGAACCATTTTATGACAGTCTCCTTCTATAACTATATCGATGTCATAATTTGATTTTCTTAGAATTAGATCTCTTACTACTCCGCCAACAAGAAATGCGTTATATCCAAAGCTCTCAGCTATTTCTCCAATTTTAATCAATCTGTCCTGAGTCTCCTTGTCAAATAATGTTTCTAAAAGATGTTTAAGATTTTTATCTAAATCATTTTTTTTCTCTCCAATTTCTTCTTCTTGTAACGCCTCATCCCGTATTATTCTCAAAAAATCTGTTCTTGTAACAACCCCAAGTGGCTCTCCTTCATCATTAATAACCGGAAGTAACCTCTGTCTACCCCTGAAAATAAGTTCTCGAATCTCATTTATATCAGAATCTGGTTTTACACTAAAAAACTCTGTGGTCATAAAGTTTCTAACCGGAAACTTATCATATCCATGAAATGCTGCTTTTTCTACATTTTGTCTTGATATAAGGCCCACAATCCTGATTTTACCTGTTTTTAATTCTTCACAAACGGGCACCATATTTATATTGTATTTCGTAAGAACTTCTTTAACATCCTCTATTGTTGAATCTGGCAATACATATTTAACAGGCATTGACATAATATCTCTTGCCACTTTAGGTTTTTCAATCTTCTTCCTTAGCTCTTCTAACA
>CALINM010000043.1 GCA_938045315.1 uncultured bacterium
TAAAGGTTATAATTGCAGTGGTTCCAAAATTTTTTTTGCTCGTTATTGTTAGGGTTCCTCTGTGTCCTTGAATTATTTTTAATGCCTGTGTTAAACCAAGGCCAGTTCCCTCCATTTTAGAAGTAAAGAAGGGATCGAAAATGTATTTTAAATCTTGTTCTTCAATGCCTATGCCAGTATCTTTGATAAAGATTAATAATTTATTATCTCTAATATCCGTTGAGATTTTTAATTCTCCACCCTCTGGCATGGCTTCAATAGAATTGTTTATTATGTTTTTTATGGCACGGGAAAAAAGCTTTTTATCCAGATCAATCATAACATCTTCTTTGGACAACTCTTTAACTATATTGATTTTGTTATTTTTACAGATTTCCGTGTAGCTATCAATAATTTCTTCAAGGCATTTGTTTATTGAGACCTTTTCATTTATATTCAGGGTTATAATTTTAAACTCGTAGATATCTTGTATCATTTTATCAAGTCTTTTTGCTTCCTTCTGAATCATTTCTAAATATAGCCTTCTTGGATCATCCTCTGGGGTCATGGAAAGTAATTTTTTTGTAAATCCTCCAATCACGACAAGAGGATTTCTAACTTCGTGAGCCACCCCTTCCATCATTGTTGTTAGAGCTGCTAATTTTTCTAATTTGATTTTTTCTTCCACTTCTTTTTTAGATTGGAGATGGGAATTAATTCTTGCCAAAAGCTCATTATAGTCAAAAGGCTTGGTAACATAATCTTCCGCTCCCAATTCTAACCCTTTTACCTTGTCAGGAATTTCAGCCCTTGCGGTTAGCATTATGACCGGGATATCTTTAGTTTTTTCGTTGTTTCTCAAAATTTGTAAAACTTCGTATCCGTCTTTACCTGGCATCATAATATCAAGTAATATAAGATCTGGATTGTGTTGAAAAACCTTCTCTAAGGTTTCGTTCCCATCATATGCCTCGATTGTGTCAAACCCTGAAGCTTTAAGCCTTTTTTGTAAAAGTATTACGTTATCAATTTCATCATCTGCTATTAGTATTAATTTTTTGTCCATAACAAACCTCTACTCATTAAAACTATCAAGAATCTTTTTGATTTCTCTACAAAGTTCTTCTGAGGTGAATTTTGTTTTAAAGAAAATTTTCAGATTTCCATCATCGAGAAATCTTCTTTGTTCATTTGTGAGATCACCACCTGTAATTATTATTATAGGTATATTTGCAAGATAAGGTACTTTTCTTATATATTCAATAACATCAAAACCACTTATTTCTGGCATAAAAAGATCTAATAATATCAATCCTGGTCTTTCAATTGTTAAATACTCTAAAACTTCCTTTCCCGAGGAAATTGTCTTGACTTCATAACCAGATTCTTTAACAATTTTTTCTAATAGCTTTAATGCATCGGGGTCATCATCTACTATGTAAACTATTTTACTCTCCAGTGATTTTTCAATTTTTTTAAGCTCTCTAATTACCTCTTCCTGGATAAGTGGTTTAATAATATAATCAATAGGACCTATTGTATAACCCATTTTTGTATCCCCTTCGATGGTAATTAAAATTATGGGTATATTTGTAGTTTCTTTATTATCCTTTAGCAATCTTAATATATTCCATCCTTTCTGTTCTGTAAACATCAAATCAATAACTATGCTCATGGGTTTTTCTTTAATGATTTTATCCATAGCATTTTCTAAATTTGCATAATCTACTTCGTACCCTTCTTTTGATAAAAAGTCATATATTATTTGTAAAATGTCCTCACGCTCTTCGATGATTATAACTTTATGTTTTTTCTTCTTTCCAACCTCTGTTAATAAGACCTCTTTTGTATAGGGATGAAAAGTTTCTCCCTCCGTTGCAGCTGGTATTGTGAAGGTCATTGTAGTGCCCTCTCCAGGGGTACTTTCTACCCAGATTGCTCCACCATGCATTTCAACTAATTTTTTTGTTATACTTAAGCCAAGACCAGTACCACCATGTTTTCTCGTAGATGTCTCTTCTAATTGCTTAAAAGCTTTAAAAATTTTATCAATATTTTCTTTGGAAATGCCTATGCCAGTATCGGATACAAAAATTTCAACCCAGGGCTTTTTCATAATATCCAGAACTTTTCTAAAACCAATTATAATTTTTCCTCTTTCAGTAAACTTTGCAGAATTACTCAAAAGATTAATAAGAATTTGCTCTAATCTCTGTTTATCTGCAAGTACAAAACAGCTCTGAGTTTCATATCTTTTTTCAATTTCAATAGGTTTATTACTTATTAGTGGTTTTATTATACTTATCACTTGTTCAAATACTTCTAAAAGATCTACTTTTGTTATATTTAATTCCATTTTTCCTGCTTCAATCTTTGATAGATCTAAAATATCATTGATAAGTTGTAATAAATGTTTTGCATTTCTTTCAATTCTCTGTAAATCTTCCTTTTGTTCTGAAGTAAGAGGTCCATCTACACCATCGAGTATTAGTTGTGTGTAGCCAATAATAGAGTTAAGGGGAGTTCTTAATTCATGAGACATTGTAGCGAGAAACTGAGACTTAAGTTTATCTATCTCCTGTAAATGTTTATTTGCTTCTTCTAATAATAATGATTTTCTTTCAAGTTCAATGGTTCTTTCTGCTACCTTTTTTTCCAGTGCTTGGTTTAGCTCCGAAAGTTCTTGGTAAAGTTGAGCATTTTTTAATGCTAAACCGATTTGATTGGCAAATCCTTTAAAAAAGTTTTTAAATTGTTCGGTATAATATCTTTTTGTTTTATTCAAAATAATTATTACTCCCATTGGTGCTCCAGCGTATAAAATTGGTGCGACTGCAAATGATTCAACCAAACTTCCATCTTTTAAAGCTTTTATTTGTGGTGGGAATGGGAGATGTTGCAGAGATTCTACAAACATTACCCTGTTTTCCTCAAATGATTTTCCTGCAAAAGATTTTTCCATATCAAATTCAAAGTTTGCATAATTGTCACTTAATCCCTTTTGATGTTTGATGCGAAGTTTTTTGTCTTCATCGATTAATGCTATGGCGCATGCATCGGCATTAAAGTTAGAGATTAACATTTCTATAGCGTTATTCATTATGGTTTCTTTTTCAATTGATGTCATTAGTTTTTCTAAAGAGGAGTATAGCAGAGAGAGCTCTTTTAATCTTATAGCGAGTGCTTGTCTACTTTCTTTCAATGATTCAGAGACATCCTGAAATATATCAAATATTTTCACAATTTTTGTTCCAAATATTTTTAAATAATTGTCTAAAATTGCGGTAGCTGTAGGACCTCCTAAATGTGCAGCCAAGGTCTTTTCTACAAAGCTCCTTAGTTCCAGTTCTTGTGATGATGTTAGAATATATGGTTCTTTTATGTCATGGATTTCTATAAAATTATCAATTGCTTTCTCTGCAGATGATTTTCCTATGAATTTTGAAAGAAATTCTTTGTATTCCTCAATGGAAGGTGAGCGATCGATATGTTGTTGTTCTGTAATTTCAAGAATTAA
>CALINM010000044.1 GCA_938045315.1 uncultured bacterium
AGAAAATTTTTAATATTTTATGAAGTATTTTGTAACAGAAGATGCAATAAAAAAAGTTAAAAAAAAACTCGAAAAAAGTAATATCGATTATCAAATAGTAAAAAACATAAAAGATATTTATGAGATCAAAGATAGGGCAATTATATTCACCATTAATAAAGGTAAATTTCTTATGCCCTGTCCAGGCACTCCTAAATATATATGTTGTGGTTATTACGTCCTTGCACCGGTAGAGAACTGCCCTTATAATTGCAGCTATTGCATTCTAAATGCATATTTCAATGATAGACATATAAGAATTTATGTAAATACTGATGATATGATTAAAGAGATGGAAAAAATAACTAATGCAAAACAAATTAAAAGAATTGGGACAGGAGAGTTTTCAGATAGTATGTTCGAATTAGGAGCAAGGATTTATGCTGAACCCCTTCTTGAATTTTTCAATAAAAATAGAAATATCTATTTAGAATTAAAAACTAAAGGAAGAAATATACTGGAATGTTTTTTAGAATCTAAGCATAAAAATATAATTTTTTCGTGGTCCATCAATAGTAAAACTGTTAATGAATATGAAGAGAAGGGAACTTCGGCAATAGATGAACGCATTAATTCAGCAAAAATGGTAATTTCAAAAGGTTACCCGGTTAGCCTTCATTTTAATCCAATAATTGAATATGAAGGTTGGGAAAAAGAATATGGAGAGGTAATAGATCTTATATTCAAGCAGTTGGATCCACAAGCCATTAAATGGATAAGCCTGGGTACATTAAGATTCATTCCCAAACTTAAAGATATTGCTGAATCATTTCATTCAGAAACAAAAATATTTGATAATGAGTTTATACTTGCTCTCGATGGAAAAAAAAGATACTTCAGGAAAAAACGTACAGAAATATATAAAATAATTTATGAGATGATAAGGTCACATTCAAAAGATGTTTTTGTTTATCTTTGTATGGAAAATGATGATGTTTGGTTCGATGTATTTAAAACCAGAATGAATGATAAAAAGTTAAAAGGATTGATGGATGATCAACTTAGAAAATAAAAAAGTAGGATTAGTCATTGCTCTTAAAAAAGAAGCACAGCCTTTCATTGAAAAGAATTTTACCTTATTCAAGCAAGAACCCTATAGAATTTTTACTGGTAACATTGAAGACGTTGAAATTGTATTAGCCTTATCTGGCCTTGGAAAAGTTCGAGCCAGTTCATGCACGCAATATTTAATAGATAATTATACAGTTGATTTCATAATTAATGTTGGTAGCTGCGGAGGTATATGCCCAAAATATAAACCTTCTGACATTATTTTACCCTATTTATGTATAGAGTATGATTTTAAAAGTTTAAGAGAAGGAACACCAATTATTCCTGTGGATAAGTTTTTTATTAATAAAGCCATAGAGTTAAACATCCCCATAGGTATCCTTGGTTCTGCTGACAGCAACGCCGATAATGATGAAAAAAAATTATATCTTCATAATATGGGCATACAAATAGCGGATTGGGAAGGTAGTGCTATTTTAAAAACTTCTCGAATAAATAAAAAGGAAGCCGTCATAATTAAAATAATAACAGATACCTCATCTAAGAACTTCGAACAGGAATTTATAAATAACATTCAAGTCTTTAGTTATAAACTTGCTGATAAAGCTATAGACTTTATTAAAGCATGTTACAACAATTTATGAAATTATGAACCTTCTTAATTTGATAATATAATCTATTCCTGACCAAGCAGTTGCAATAACAGCAATTATCAACAAATCATACCCTATCGAGTGAAAATCTAAGATCATATAATAGGGTTTACCAATATGATATCTATAATGAAGTAGTAAGAAAAAAATGGAAAGCATTTGTAAAAAAGTTTTTATTTTACCCATAAATGAAGCGGGTACGATAGCACCCTGAACAGCAGCTATATCTCTTAATCCCATAACAATTATTTCTCTTATCATAATAACAAGAACTGCCCAAACGGGCACCCATTGATGATATAAAAGTAAAATCAATGCTGAAGTTACTAATAGTTTATCTGCAAGGGGATCAAGAAATTTTCCTAAATTTGTCACTTCCTTCATCTGCCTGGCCATATATCCATCAACCCAATCCGTTAGCGCTGCAAAAAGAAATATGATTGCACCATAAAAGCATTTTTCCTTGGTTGGTTCATAGAGAAAATAAACCACAAAGGGCACTGAAAGAATCCTTATAAAAGTAACTAAATTAGGTAGATTTAACATATTTAAGAATATATCATTAGTTTATACTCGTATCCTGTGAATAAAATCTATAAAATTCCTTTACCCTTCTAACATATGCCTTTGTCTCATTGAAAGGCGGAATTGAATAATTATATTTAATTACGTTTTTAGGTCCCGCATTGTATGCTGCCAATGCTAAATCAATATTTCCTTTAAAATATTTTATAAGATAACTTAAATACTTAATTCCAGTTTTAATATTACTCTCAGGATCAAAGGGATTATCACATTCAAATAAGCTGGCTGTTTCAGGCATGAGTTGCATAAGCCCCATTGCACCTTTTGGAGAAACTGCTTTAGGATTATATCCTGATTCAGCCCTGATAACTGCTTTAACCAGAGGATATTCAACACCAAACTCTTTTGAATACTTGAAAATTATATGATCATATTTTTTAAAATAGTCTTTATAATCCTTTACATTAAAAAAACCTGTCCTCAAATATAGCTTAAATCCACTATGAGTTGGGGTGTCCGTAAAGTGAATTACACCCTGTTCATCTTCGTATTTGTAAATGTCAGAAAAAGAAATGTTGTGTGTAAAAAGGATCAATACAAATAAAGCTAATCTAATCATATTATTATTTGAATATCTTCAGGAAATTTTGTCAAGAGTAAAGGCCCATATTCCTTCATAACATATGTATTTTCAAAGCCTACGATCCCGTAAGGTTCAAGAAAAAATTTGGGTTCAAAAGCAAAAGTAACATTTACCTCTATTCTATCCCTAATTCCTTTAGAAATAACAGGTAATTCATCCAATTCAAGTCCAATACCATGTCCTATATAATTAGCTTTTTTATCTCCCAATCCCATAAAAATATTTTCTAAATTGTTTTTTTTTACTATTTCATTTGTTTTATTAACGAGTTCATCACACGTAACACCGGGTTTTACATCATGTTCTATCATCCCCTTTAATTCCATTGCTACATTCATAATATGCTTTATTTCTCTATTAGGTTTGCTTAAACTAAAAATTCTTGTCTGATCAACCATATAACCTTCATATACAAAAACAAAATCAATGCTTAAAATATCTCCATATTTTACCTTTTTGTTACTAGCACCTTGAGGGAAAAAATTACCCTGTCCCTTCCCAGAGGTAGGTGAATCAACATAGGACAGCAAAAAGGCATTTTTACCAGATAAAAAATGCCCAAAATACATCTCCTGATTGAATGAACGCATACGTACAGGCCCCATATGACCATTCTTCCTGGCTAGATACTCCATTTCAATTGCAATGTCTAATTCTGTAATACCCTCCTTGATGTGTTTTCTTAATTCATTAATTGTCTTTTCTAATAGGATACCTGCCTGAATCATTTTATTAATTTCCATATCACTTTTAATCATTCTTAACTTTCTTAAATCGTTAGATATATCGAAAAATGAGGCATTCTTAAAGAGTTCTTGAAATTTTATGTATTGATTATAGGGAAGTATATCTAACTCAAGTCCAATTTTTTTTGACGAAAGATCCAAATAATCTGTTATTTCTCTAAAGCTATTAATTTTGAAAATATTTTTTAAAGGTGACTCCTGTTTAGCCCTATCATAATCCCTTTTTATAAAATAAAATGTTTCGCCCCCTGAATTAACAATGAGAACGCCCAGTTGCATTGTATTAGAAAAGTAATACAAATTTATGTTCTGAATTATCACAACTGCATCTAACTGTTTTTTCTCTAATAAATTTCTTAAATTATTTAACCTTGATTTTATCTCAATTTTTTCATCATTTACCATCAGGACTCCATATTATGGCAAGTATCGATGCCGGTTTATCTCCATAACAGGATACTTTGTGCGGAATTGTGGAGTCATAGAAAATGCTATCCCCCGTCTCTAAAACCTCAGTAAAATCAAGTAGCTGAACTTCCATTTTTCCACTTAAAACATAAATAAACTCTTCCCCTTCATGTTTAGAAAGTCCTTCATGCTTGATTGATAAAGGTTCCAGAGTTATTAAAAATGGTTCAAAGTGTCTATCTTTTTTTCCTACACCAAGCGATTTATAAGAATAACCATAATTTACACCTTCCTTCGATGCCACTCGAGAAACCGGGATTTCACTCCCCTTCCTTATAATAATAAACGGTTCCTCTTTACTCTCACCAAGTAACTGTCCGACACTTATTTCAAGCCCTTTAGCAATATTCAGCAATGCACCAAGTGGTGGAGATATAAAATGATTCTCAATTTGAGAGAGAATTGACTCTGAATAACCTGTTTTATTAGATAAATCTTTGAGACTCATTTTTTTTTCTTCTCTAATCTCTTTTATTTTTTTACCTACGCTAATAATTTCTCGTCTTCTCATACTCATCCCCTACTATTTTTTTGAAACAATTCATAACCAGCAAGAACTGCCTTTTCATTTAAAGGTATCATTTTTTTATGTTTCTCACTAACAACTTCACTGATTGAGTTAACGAGGCTTTCCAAACACACACATTTAGTTGCAGCAACAAGATATCCAAGCATAACCATGTTTGCTAATCTTTCATTACCTATCACTTCTGAAGATAATTTATTTGCTGGTATTAGACTTATATTCAAATCTTCTCTTTGTAAATCCTTAATTGACACAATATCGCTATTAATAATCACAATACCATTATTTTTAATGATTGGTAAAAATTTATTCAATGCCGGTGTACTCATTATTATACTTGCCATAGGATGCGAAGGTATGGGAGATCCAATCTGGCTATCAGACAAAACCACATAACAATTGGCAGCTCCTCCTCTCATTTCAACTCCATAAGATGGGAAAAAAGTAACTTCTCTATTTTCTAAGATTGCAGCATAACATAATAAATTTCCTGCAATCAGTATTCCTTGCCCACCAAATCCTGAAAATACAAAATCAAAGTAATATTTAGAGGACATCGGATACTCTCCTTTCTTTATAAATACCCAAAGGGAAGAAGGGAATCATTTCTTCTTCAACTCTTTTAATAGCTTCAAGGGGTTGCATATTCCAGTTTGTTGGGCATGCAGAAAGTATTTCAACAAAAGAAAATCCCAACCCTTCAAGTTGCATCTGAAAAGCTTTTTTAACAGCCTTTTTCGCTTCCATTAGTTGTTTAGGCGTGCAAAGAGCAACCCTTGCTGAAAAAGCTACTCCTTCTAATGTTGCCAACATTTCTGACATTCTTATAGGGTATCCATCCCTCTGGAACTCACGTCCGTAAGGGGAAGTTGTTGTAATCTGCCCTAATAAAGTAGTTGGAGCCATTTGTCCACCTGTCATCCCATAAACTGTGTTATTGACAAAGAAAACCGATACATTCTCTCCTCTATTAGCTGCATGGACAGTTTCAGCAAGACCGATAGATGCTAAATCTCCATCTCCCTGATAAGTAAAAACAATTCTTTCAGGTCTTGCTCTTTTAACCCCCGTTGCAACAGCAAGCCCTCTACCATGAGGTGCTTCGAGAGAATCAACATCAAAATAGTCATATAAAAAAACACCACATCCTACACCTATGACTGCTATTGTTTTGTCTTTAATTTTAAAATTATCAATTGCTTCTGCAATAATTTTGTGAACCAATCCATGCTGACAACCAGGGCAGAAATGAAAGTTTACATTTTTTAAAACTTCTGGTTTCTTATATACAACCTTCATATCTAAATTTGCTCCTTTATTTTATAAAATAACTCTTCTGGTGTTGGCGCATAACTGCTTGGTTTGCCATAAAAAGAAATATCTATATCTTTACCTAAAACCCTTTGAATATCATGAACCATCTGACCGGTGTTCATCTCTACGACAAGGAACTTTTTACATTTCTTTGAAATAGCTTCTAATTCCTTTTCTGGAAATGGTACGAGCGAGATGGGTCTAAATAATCCTGCTTTTACGTTTCTTTCTCTGGCAATATCAATTGCACTCTTACCAATCCGCGCTACCATACCAAATCCAATTAAAACAATTTCAGCATCATCACAAAGGTAGCTTTCATATATAACCTCTTTTTCACACATAACCTTATATTTTTCGTATAATTTCCAGTTGTGCCTTTCTAAATCGTTACCCTTTAAATAGAGGGATTTTATGATTTTCTGCTCTCCTTCTTTTACCTTTCCAAAGGCCCATGATTTTATCTTAACTTCAGACCTCTTTTCAAACCTCCTAATAACCTTTTCTTTCATAAGACTAATCATAACATCTACTAATAACATTGTCGGTGTTCTGTATTTATCTGCCACATCAAAAGCTCTTATAATGAGATCGTACATTTCCTGAGCAGAATAGGGTGCAAAAACGGGAACAAAATAGTCACCATGACCACCACCTTTAGTGGCCTGATGATAATCTCCCTGTGAGGCGCCAATGCCACCTAAACCAGGCCCCCATCTCATAACATTAACGATAACTGCCGGAAGCTCAGAACCGGAAAGATAAGAAATCCCCTCCTGCATTAAAGAAATACCGGGGCTCGATGAAGATGTCATAACTCTTAGTCCACAGGCACTTGCTCCTAAAAGCATATTAATAGCGGCAACTTCACTCTCTGCCTGAACAAACTTACCTCCAACTTTTGGAAGTTCCCGGGATAGAAACTCCGGAATATCATTTTGAGGCGTTATAGGATATCCTGCATAAAATTTAACAGATGCATCAATAGCACCTAAGGCAAGAGCCTCACTACCTCTTAAAAAAAGTTTTTCCATCCCTTACTCCTTCCATACTTCTATTACCACATCTGGACACATTTCCCCACAAATACCACAGGCAACACAATCATCTATATTATCAACTTCTGCATATCTATAACCTAATTTATTTATCTTATAACCTAATTTTAAAACGCCCTTTTTACATTGTATAATGCAAATCTGACAACCTTTGCATCTTTGCTCATCAATGATAACTTTTTTCTTACTCATTATTTAGCCCTTCAATCAGCTTTTTCTTTAAATCTTTTCCAACTTTAAAAAAAGGAAGTTTTTTTGGTAGTACATCTATAATTTCACCTGTTTTAGGATTCCTTCCCTTTCTTGGCTGATAACTCTTAACAAAGAAACTACCAAACCCCCTTATCTCAATTCTTTCACCATTTAAAATAGCCCCTTTCATTTTGTCAAAAATAAAATCAACAATTTCCGTCGACTTTTTTTGAGAAATTTTCATTTCCTCAGCAAGAATACTAATAATATCTGATCTTTTCATACATTATCCCCCACACTTTTTTCTATGTTAACTGGATTTTGATATTAAAAGGATAATTTGATTCTACTTTAACAGAACCATTCATAACTTTTAAA
Organism: uncultured bacterium; assembly: GCA_938045315.1. Classification (GTDB taxonomy): domain Bacteria; phylum CALINM01; class CALINM01; order CALINM01; family CALINM01; genus CALINM01. Next base: position 7,554 of record CALINM010000044.1, read on the forward strand.
AAACTTTTCAAATGCCAGTAGAAAAAATAAACTCCGTTGTCTATATCAAACCAATCATCTTTGCAGGCAACTTTTAGAGCATCTTCTAATTCCATTATAGATGGATTATTTTCTATAGCTTCAGAAATGTTAAATATAAAAGATAGTTCTACTTTACCATCAAGTTCATTAACACTCCACATTGGTGACATAATTCCATAATTATAAAATGCCATACATAACATTTTTATTAGGAAAGCTAATTTTTGAAAATCTCCTAATTTTTTTATTAATAAGATTTCTTCTCTTTCTACAGTGCAACTTACTTTAATATCCTCTTCAATTTTTTTTATTAAATCTCCCATACTAAAAATGTGGAATTTGATATCTTCTTCTAAACCAATATTATTCAACATACTTATATCTTCTTTAATATCTATAACCCTATGAAGGGGATTATAAAAAACATTCTTAATGTCTTTTAAAATTTTAAATTTATCTTCTTCCTTCATAGCAGTTAATATTGACCCATAGCTTCTTAATATAGAAAGGCTATTACTCATTTCATCAAGTAAATTTGACAAAATATTTTTTTTGTTCCTTGCTAGCCATTTAATATAATGAAACTGAGCGACACAATCTTTATATTCTTGTTTTACGATCGTTTCAATTTCTTTTCTTATTTTTAACTCGCTTTCTTTTTTTGAACTTAATTTATGAAAAAATTCGATGTTTGCTAAATAAACAGCAAGTTGATTCCCTACTGCTTCAAAAAATTTTAAATTATCATCGTTAAACTCATCGTAAACACTTTTAAAACCAAGTATTGTTCCTAAATATTTACCATGAAAAATAAGGGGAAACCATAAAATAGGCATATTTTCGAAGCTTACTTTGTTAATTTTATTTGTCACATCCACTGTTATCAGTCCCTCTTCTTTCCATTCTTTTATTTTATTAACCCAGAAATCTATTTTTTCCTTTTCGTTTCTATTAACTTTTCTATCAACAGTACTTATAATGTCTCCTTTAAAAAACCCTTCACAGGACAATAATAGTGTTATATTTATTGCTTTTACTAAGCGTCTTAGTTCATAAATAATATATTCTAGAACTTTATCATAAGGTAAATTACTTAAAAAAGCCTGTGTTATATTAAAAAGCGCACCAATTTCATAAATTTTAGTTTTCAAGGAAGTAACATCCTGTATTATCAAAAAAATACCTGTACATTTATTGTTGTTAATAATGTTATATAAAGATACGTGTAAGGTTTTATTATTATGGTTTAAAATTACATTTTCTCTTAAGTTATAAGACGCTGAAAATACCTTATTATAAGCCTCTTTTAGTTCTGGTATCTTATCTAAATCCAATATATCATTAATTGTGTAACCTATTAAATGATGTTCTTCTTTGCCAAACATGAGAAAAAAAGAACGATTAGCAAATATAATATGACCCGATTCGTCTAATTCCGCTACACCTTCTACAAGATTTTCAAATATTACAGAATGATGTACCTCTACTTTTAGAAGTTCTTTTACAATTTGCCTTGGATAAATATCTTCTAAACCAAATATTTTATTTGACTTATTTAATGTGAGCACATCTAAGCTGGGCATTATTTCAGCAAAGACATCTTTCATTTTGTTTAAAGGCCCCTTTGCCACAATTAATATCAGCAAAAATTTCATCATCTTCCCAGGAAATACTCTTGAGCGCAGCTGCTGTTATAAGTATTACAGGCTTTTTTTTATAATTGGGAATCAATTTGACATATTTTGCGAGTCTAAAACCATCAATTTTTGGCATAACATAATCAAAAATAAAAAGATCATATTTTTCATTTCTTAGCTTTTCAAGGGCTTCTAACCCATCATAAGCTTTTTTAACCTCATATCCATAAGTAGTAATAAGATCACTAAAAAACTCAAGGTAAAATTGATTATTATCAGCAATTAAACACTTTTTGACCATTATACACCTTTATTAACATTTATAGTTATTCTCTCATCAATATCTTCATAATGAACACATCTATTTCTCCCCAATTTTTTTGCCTCATAAAGAGCAGCATCAGCTAATTTTACCATATCTTCTGGATGATTTATATATTTTGATGGGAAAGTAACAATTCCTAAGCTAATTGTTACATCTCCCCTTTTATCAATATGCTGGAAATGGTGGGATTCTACAGCTTTTCTAATTCTTTCAGCCTCTTGAATCGCACCAGTTGAGTTTGTGTGGGGAAGCAATAAAACAAATTCTTCGCCCCCATATCTTGCAAAAATATCGTGCTTCCTAATATTAGACATAACAATCTTAGCCATTTCTACTAAAACACTATCTCCAACAACATGACCATATCTATCATTGATTCTTTTAAAATAATCA
>CALINM010000045.1 GCA_938045315.1 uncultured bacterium
AACTTTTCAAAGCAACTTTATTTAGGCTTTTATTAATAAAAAAAATAACATATAATCAAATAATAAATTTTAGGAGTACGTATTATGACAAAAGAGCAATTAGAACAAATAAAAAAGATATTAAATGATTGGAAAAATGAAATCATAGAATCACAAAAAAAAGCTGTTCAAGAAATGGCTAAAGAAGGTGAAGAGTTGATGTTCCCTGATCCAACAGATAGAGCCACATATGAAGAAGATAGAGCAAGATTATTAAAAATAAAAGACAGAGAATTAAAATTATTGCACAAAATAGAAGACACCCTAAAAAGAATTGATGCTGGGGAATACGGAATATGTAAAGAATGCGGTTCAGAAATTCCTTTTGAAAGATTACTTGCAAGACCTGTTACTGATCTTTGTATAGAATGCAAAACTGAACAGGAAGAAAAAGAGAAAGAATGAGAAAGACAAAGATAGTTGCTACCTTATCGTCTAAAATATCTTACTCAATACTTAGAGAAATGGCAAAAATTTTTGATTGTGCAAGAATAAATCTATCTCACGGGACATTTGATGATTATAAGTATATTGTAGATTCTATACGACAAATAGAAAAACAAGTTAATAAATATATACCAATCCTTTTTGATTTATCGGGTCCAAAGATAAGAGTTACTTCCATTAATAATGTTGATTCAGTTAACAGGGGTGATAAAATAATCCTTTCAAAAGAACCCACTGATCGGGGTATAATGATTAATTTCCCAGAAATTATTGATCATTTAAAAGAAGGCCATAGGATTTACATAGATGATGGTAAAATAAGATTCAAAGTTAAAGAAATAAAAAGAGGCTTTGTTATATTAGAGTGCCTCACAAAGGGCATTATAAGTTTAAAAAAAGGAGTAAATTTCCCCGATACAAAATTACCCCTCCCCTCTTTAACAGAAAAAGACATCGATGACATAAAAATAATAAAAGAATTAGATGGTGATTTTGTTGCTCTGTCTTTTGTAAGGCATAAAAATGATATCCTCGAACTACGGGAAGAGCTACAAAAAAATGATCTTAATATACCTATAATAGCTAAGATCGAGAGGCCCGAAGCAATTCCAATTTTAAATGAAATTATTGATGTATCCGACGGGATAATGGTAGCAAGGGGTGATTTGGGGGTAGAATTATCTCTTGAAAAAGTACCAATAATTCAGAAGAAAATAATTGAATTATGCAGAGAAAAGGGAAAACCTGTAATTGTGGCAACACAAATTTTAGAAACAATGGTAGATAAACCTGAACCTACAAGAGCAGAGGTTTCTGATATTGCTAATGCCATTTTTGATGGGTGTGATGCCCTTATGCTTTCTGGCGAAACAGCCTATGGACAATATCCAATAGAATCACTTAAAGTGCTCGATTCTGTTTCAAAAGAAACTGAACTTCATTTAAAAGAACAAAAAATAATCTCCATTGAAGATTACCATTTTCTAAAGGGTGATCCCACATCAGCAATTGCCTTTTCTGCTGTAAATACAGCTTTAAATTTAAATGCTAAAGCAATCGTTTGTTTTACTGTAAGTGGACATACCGCATCTTTAATATCAAAATTTAGACCCAAAAAAACAGTATATGCAGTATCTTATAAGATTTCCACTCTTCGCAAAGTATGTCTTTTTTATGGTGTACAGCCATTAAAGGTTAAAAAAAGTAGTAATACTGATGACTTGATGTATGAAATGGAAAAATCCATCTTAAAAAACTCAAAACTAAAAGAGAAAGATTTGATTATAATGACCATTGGAATACCAGTAGCTGAAGAGGGCAATACAAACATTTTAAAAATACATAACCTTGGTGGATACTTACCATATAAGGCTAAAAAATTGCTTAATAAAAAGATGAGGGTATAATTGCCTTTAGGAGGTTGTTTATGCCAGAACTGAGAAAGGATCCCGTTGCAAATAGGTGGGTTATAATATCTTCTGAAAGAGCCCAGAGACCCCATACATTTGTAACCCCAAAAATTGAAAAGAAAGTCGGTTTTTGCCCCTTTGATTATGGAAATGAACATATAACTCCTAATGAAATATTGGCCATTAGACCTCCCGGATCACCAAAAAATGCACCCAATTGGACACTAAGAGTTGTACCTAATAAATTTCCCGCTTTGAGAATTGAAGGAGATCTTAATAGGGAGGGCGATGGGGTATATGATAAAATGAATGGTATAGGGGCTCATGAAGTAATTATTGAAACTCCTAATCATGAAGAAACTCTTTCTACTATTGATATAAAAAGGTTTCGTGATGTTCTATGGGCATACAAGGAAAGAATGGTAGATTTAAAGCGGGATATTCGTTTCAAATATGTCCTTGTTTTTAAAAATCATGGTGAACAGGCTGGGGCTTCATTAAGCCATTCACACTCACAGCTTATCGCTCTACCAATTGTCCCTAAAAGAGTTCTTGAAGAAATTGAAAGTTGTAGTAGATACTACAATTTTAAAGAACGCTGTTTAATATGTGATATCACAAGACAGGAAATACAGCAAGGAGTGAGAGTTGTAGCTGAAAATAAAGATTTTTTAGCCTTTTGTCCTTATGCACCCAGATTTCCCTTCGAAATATGGTTGCTACCTAAAAGGCATGAGAGTTCTTACGAAAAAATGGACGATTCTCTTTTAGATAATCTGGCTAATATTTTCAAAATTATATTGCAAAGGCTCGATGTTGTTCTTGAAGAACCACCATATAATTTTGTGCTCCATACAGCACCGTTTACGGATATTCATAGTAACTATTATCACTGGCATTTTGAAATTATACCCAAGTTAACAAAAGTAGCTGGATTCGAATGGGGCTCAGGATTTTATATAAACCCTACACCACCAGAAGAAGCAGCTAAATATTTAAGAGAAATATAATGGGTGATTAAAATGAAAATTCTTTTTGCCTCTTCGGAAGTATATCCTTTTTCAAAAACAGGAGGCTTAGCGGATGTGGCTGGATCTCTTCCTGTAGCATTACGTGCATTAAATACAGATATCTCAGTCATTACACCCTTATACAAATGTGTAAAAGACAAATTCTCAGTGAGCGATACGAATTTTTCATATAATATCCCCATTTCTTCAAAATTTGAAGTTGCAAAAATAAAAAAAATATATTTCAAAGAGGTACCAATTTTTTTTGTTGAAAATGATAATTATTTTTATCGTGACGGTCTATATACTGATGGGACAAAAGATTATAATGATAATGCAGAACGATTTATCTTTTTTTCAAAAGTAATTGCTGAATTCAGTTTATCAAATAACTATGATATTCTTCATTTAAATGACTGGCAAACAGCTATGGCAGCAGTTTTCCTCAAAAAAATTTATAACTGGAAAAGCAAAATTGTACTAACCATCCATAATTTAGGATATCAAGGTGTTTTCTGGGCCTATGATATGCAATTAACAAATTTAAGCTGGGATTATTTTACACCTCAGCTTTTAGAATTTTGGGGCAACATTAATTTTCTAAAAGGTGGCATTTATACTGCTGATGCGATTACTACAGTCAGTCCTCGTTATACGAAAGAAATATTAACTGATGAATTTGGATTTGGACTTAATGGTGTATTAAAAGATGTAGAAAATAGATTATTTGGAATTTTAAATGGTATAGATTATGAGGAATGGTCTCCAGAGTTAGATAGATATATTGTTCAAAATTATAATGAAAAAACAATTACTGAAGGAAAAAGAGTTTGTAAACAAGATCTGTTAAATTCATTTGAATTAACACCTGAGACAAAAAAACCGGTTTTCGGGATAATCTCGAGACTTGTTGATCAGAAGGGATGGGATATTATTATCGATGCTTTAGAAAATATTTTGCAACTTGATGTGAAGATAGTAATTCTTGGATCGGGACAAAGAGAATATGAAGAAAAACTAAAAACTATAAAAAACAAGTATAAAAACAGTTTAGGAGTTTACATAGGTTATGATAATGCTCTTGCTCATAAAATTGAAGCTGGCTCTGATTTTTTTATAATGCCATCAAAATATGAACCCTGTGGACTAAACCAGATGATAAGTTTTAAATATGGCACAATACCGATAGTTAACCCAGTAGGGGGTCTTTTTGATACTGTTTATGACATCGATGAGTCAAAAGATGGCAATGGGTTTAGAATGAAAAATTATTCAACAGAAGAACTTATAGAAGCGATTAAACGGGCAATAAAACTTTTTAAAGAACCTTTAAAACTTTATGGAGTTAGAAAAAAAATCATGAAATTAGATTTTTCTTGGACTTCTTCGGCCAAAAAATACATAGAACTTTACAGGAGACTTGTTATAGATGAATCTTGAAATTATTACAAAATTTTTAAAAGAATTTCATAAAGATTATAGTTTGTCAAATAAGATTCAAGCCCTATCAAACCTTTTTAGTTCTATAAACATTGAAATAGCTTATCTAATTATCAATAAAAAGCCCTTTGAAATTCATAGAATCAAAGATTCTAACTCTAAACTACAGTTGAATAGTGCTGAAATCAATATTAGCAACCATGAAATTCAACTCCCTACAGGAGAGAATAGTATAACAATTTACAATAACCCAATTAAAGATGAATATAATACTTATGGTTGGCTCTTGATTGGACCTTCTAAAATAGATTCTGAATTAGAAAAAATCATACAAGCTGAATTAACTTGTTTTTTAAAGCATACTATCAATCAAACATTTCTAAAAAAAGCACATCAATTAGAAACAATTTGCCTTCTATCTGAACGAGTTAGTAGTTTTTACGATTTAAAACACCTTCTTGATATAGTAACGGAGTATGTAACAAAAGCATTAAATGCCAAAGGCGCAGTTATAAGACTTGTTAATAAAAATAAACAATTATTAGAGGTAATGTCTGAATATGGTTTAGAGAACGTAAATATTAGGAGATATGGCATTAAACTAGGTGATGGCGTATCCGGAGAAGTCTGGAAATCAAAGATGCCAAAGCTTGTAATACCAGATACAAAAGAATCAGAGCAGCTTTTAAGTTCAAAGTTACGAATTAAATCTTTAATTTGTGTTCCTTTAATATTTGAAAATGATGTCACAGGAACCTTAAGTGTTTATGAAAAGCTATCTGAAAGACCTTTTGATGAGGAGGATAAAATCTTTTTAGAAGTTATAGCTGGACTTGTTTCTCCTCTCATTGCATATACTGAAGCTTTAGAGAGGGAACAAAGTCTGAGAAAACAAATTTCAAAAAACCTGGAAAATTTACATATTATTACGGAAATTAACAAAATAATCATGCAGCCAAGAAAAATTGATGAATTGATATTCTTAATATTGACTGCTCTTACTTTTGGGAAAGATATTGGATTTAATAGAGCTGGGCTATTTATGTATAATGCTCAAACAGGTACATTTCAGGGAATGATCGGGGTTGGGTGTAACGATGAAACAGAAATTCAGATTTGGGAAAAACTCCCAGACATGACTACAAAAGAATGGCTTGAAATAATAGACAAAAATAAAATAAAAAATGAATCAACCTTTAATAATACAATTAAACAACTAAGATTTGATATAAGCGATTTTCCATTAATTATCCAAATACTCCGATCCGGTTCTGTTTATGTATCTAAAAAAGATGAAAAAGATATTATAAAAGAAAAATTAAACATAGAAGAGTACGCAATTGTACCTTTATTGGGGAAGGAAGATTTATTGGGTATGCTATATGTGGACAACAAATTTACAAAAAAGCCCATTGATGAAAATTATATAAGTCTACTACAAACATTTGCATCTCAAGCAGCCCTTGCTATAGAGAATTCTAAATTATATAGTGAAATAACAAATACAAATGAGCTTCTAAAGACAGCGAAACAGGAATTAATAGTTAAAGAGAAGTTAGCAACTGTTGGAGAAATGCTAACTATATTAGCCCATGAGATTAGAAATCCTCTTACTGCAATTGGTGGCTTTGCAAATATAATCTCAAAAAAATCTGAAAACTTAACAATAAAAGAACTGGCAGAAAAAATTTATATTCACGCAAGTAAAATGGATGATATGTTCAAAGAATTTTTATTATTAGCCAAACACAGCACTTTACAATATTCAATTAATGATCTAAACGAGATTGTAGTGGAATGCATTAAAAATTTTGATTATGTGGACTCTAAAAATATATCATTTATTTTTAATAGTAATGAGAGTCTAAAAGTTGATATTGATAAAAACATGATAAAGGTTGTTCTGAATAATCTTTTAAAAAATGCCATACAGGCGATGCCAAAGGGTGGTAAAATTACAATAGAAACAAAGAAAGAAGATAGTTATGCTGTTTTAACCATTGAGGACGAAGGACATGGCATTCCAAGTGATGTTTTACCTAATATTTTTGACCCCTTTTACACAACTAAATTTAATGGATTTGGCATAGGATTATCTATAAGTTATAAAATTATAAAACAACATAATGGTATTATTTATGCAGAAAACAAAAATGGTGGTGCTAAATTTACTGTAAAGTTACCACTTTCAATTAAAGAGGAGGTAAAAGATGAGCAAAAGAATTCTTATAGCTGATGATGAAGAAAATATAAGAACACTCTATAAAATTGAATTAGAAGAATCTGGCTATATAGTAGATTTAGCCAGTAATGGGAAAGAAGCAGTAGAAAAAGCAAAAGAAAAACTACCGGACCTTATAATACTTGACATAAAAATGCCAGTGATGGATGGCATCGAAGCTCTTCACATGATAAGACAGCTACCTAATGGAAAAGATGTTCCTATAATACTTTTCACTGCCTATGGTGAATATCAACAGGATTTTACAACATGGGCCTCTGATGCCTACATTATTAAAAGTCATGATATGACGGAACTTAAAACAAAGATAGAAGAACTCTTAAACAAGTAATATGTTTGAAAAACTTAAAATTGTTGAATTAGCAATGTACTTACCACTACCATATACTGGTGCTTTTTTTGCAAACTTTGGTGCTCATGTAATAAAAATAGAACATCCCGAAGGTGATCCTTTGAAAAAATTAGATTTAAAAATTTACCAGACACTTAACAAAAAAAAACAGGTAAAATATATTGATATAAAAGATGATAAAAATAAAGCTTTGCTAATTGATATCTTAAAAGATGCTGATATCCTTTTGAATGGTTTCAAACCAAATTTTTTAAAGAGATACAATCTTGATTATGAAGCAATAAATAATATAAATCCATCATTAATATATATTTCTCTTTATGCTTATGAAAAAAATACCCCCTTAGAAAATATTGCAGGACATGATTTGAATTTTGTAAGTCTATCAGGTATAATTGGAAGTTCAAAAATTGCATTGAAACCTTTCAATTTTCAGATGGCAGATATGGCAGGAGCTTTGTGGTCAATTATTGGAAGCTTATATATGTTAGAAAAAAGAAGAAAAACAGGTAAAGGTGGGAAATTGGATTTATCACTATTTAGATCATCTCTTACCTTTTTTCCCTTCTTTTACTTTAGTGAAGAAAAAGGAGAAATTCAGAATGGTATTTTATATGGAGACTATGCTTGTTACGGTATTTATAAATGCAAGGATAGTAAATATATAGCTGTAGGCAGTTTAGAACCCAAATTTTTTAAAAAATTATTCAAGCTTTTGAAAATAAATTTTGATGAGGACAAACTATACTCAAAAAGAGAACAAAGATATTTAAAAAATTTACTTAAAGAAAAATTTGCAACTCAAACCCGAGATTATTGGACAGATTTTTTCAAGAATGAAGATATATGTATTACGCCTGTTCTGGAAAAGAACGAAACATTAAATTTATTGAAACATTGGTTAAAGGAAGAGAATATAGAAAATTTTTTACTATTCCCTTTCGAGGATAATTAAGTGAAACCAAGAATTTTAATAGTAGATGATGATCGGCTTTTTTTAGAACAATGCACTGATATGCTTGTAGATTTGGATGTGGAATTATTAATTGCTTCAAGTGGTAAAGAGGCATTGGAAATAAGTACTGAAAAGAAGGTAGATCTTATTATCCTTGATCTGATACTTAAAGACATGAACGGTGAAGAAGTATTTGAGATAATCAAAAATAAGAATACAGACATAGACTTTATAATTCTAACAGGTTATGCAACTGTTGAATCGGTAATAAAGCTAATGAAAAAAGGTATTTTTGATTTTATAAAAAAACCTCTTATACCTGAAGAATTCAAATTTTCAATTTTAAAATGTCTCAGACAAAGAGAAATAATTAAAGAAAATAAAAAACTAAGAGAGTGTCTTTATTTATACGATTTAGCAAAAATTATCACCTCATCCTTAGAATTACCCAAAGTTTATGATAACATTCTAATAGCTCTGTCAAATTATTTGCCGGATAGCGGAATAATAATATACAATGCAGATATTACAGATTACCTGGAAGTAAAGGCTTTCTCAGGATTTGACAGATATCAGATGATAGAACTTAAAGATAAATTACTTGAATTTATAAGTACAAGTCTTTCAAATCTTAAAAACACAGAAATTTTGAGCTTTTCTATAGAAAAACTGAAAAATAACATTTCTTTAAAGTATAATAAATTCACCATAATACCCTTTGAAAACATCTCAAAAAAAATTGGGTATATTTTTATTTTTACAGAAGATTTACCACTGGAAAAACAGGAAGGATTAAAATTCTTACAAAAACATATAAAATTGGGCATTGAAAATGCTCTAACATTTATAAATGCTCAAGAATTAGCCTATATAGATGACCTTACTAAAGCTTATAATATTAGATATCTCTATGTTTCTCTCGAAAATGAACTAAAAAGGGCTGAAAGATTTGGAACAAATGTTTCAGTTTTATTTATAGACCTTGATTTTTTTAAAAAGGTAAATGATCAATACGGACACTTAGTGGGAAGTAAGTTATTAATAGAGTTCACAAATGAGATAAAAAAGTGTGTAAGAGGCATAGATACCGTAATCAGATATGGAGGAGACGAATTCATAGTGATATGCACTGAAACAGATGTGGAATTAGCTAAAAAAGTTGCTGAAAGATTGAGGAAAAGGACAGAAGAATGCGAATTCTTGAAAAAAGATGGATATTCAATACATATAACCTGTTCGATCGGGATAGCAACTTATCCTATTCATG
>CALINM010000046.1 GCA_938045315.1 uncultured bacterium
TAAGTAACCCGGTTAATAAAGCAAAGGTTAGAGTTATTTTGAAAAAAGCCAATAATATTTCTGTTGGGAATGATGCAAGTGATAGTTTTTTCAATATAAATCCAGCACCATAAAAAAGGGGTAAACTATGAAGATGGTAAATAGATTTTTCTACTTCATATCTTTTTTTGCTATTATTTTAATATCTTTTGCTAATGCTGATGTAAGAGTTCAATGCCCTGGCGATACAAATGGGGATGCAGTAATTGATTCACCTGATCCAAATCATCCTGATGCTGTATGTATTCACCTTACAGCAGGAGATGGTTTTGTTAAAATGGCCGATGGCACTGATTTATACACCTTTGGGTTTAAAAATGTAACAGGTATTCCAGTAAATCAAGTAATGACCGAAGGTATGTTAAATGCTGATTTTCCTGCACCAACAATAAAGGTAAGAGAAGGTCAAGAAGTATATTTAACACTTACAAATGTAGGTATGGCCATGAGACCAGATCTTTTTGATCCCCATTCAGTACACTGGCATGGATTCCCCAATGCCCCATCCATCTTTGATGGAGAACCCATGGCATCTGCAACTATAAATATGGGTAGTAGTTTCACATATTATTATATTGCTCCATCTCCAGGAACTTACATGTACCATTGCCATGTAGAAGCAACTGAACATATGCAAATGGGGATGCTTGGTAATTTATATGTTACACCTCTTCAGGATGGAACTGTCATAGGAGGATGTTCATCAGCAAAATATGCATATAATGATGGGGATGGTTCAACGTGCTATGATATAGATTATCCAGTCCAGATTCACGCCTTTGACTCAAATTTGGTGGTTATTTCTTTATGTGGCACTCCCATAAAATTATGTAAGAATATATCTTGAAAATAATTTGCCAGTTCCAATATCAATAATAATACCTGGCCAATATCAAAAAAACGGTGGAGGTCCTGTTAGAAATTTTAGTGGAAGGGTTCAGTCATTAAGTCACGAAACGCCACCGGGGAATACAATACCAGTGTTATATGAATGGGATGACTTTAAAGCAGGTACTTATCTTCTACATAGTGGTACAGATATGGCAATTCAAGTTCCTATGGGCTTATACTGTGTAGTAAAGAAAGATGTATCACCAAACCAAGCTTATGGTATAAATACTTCATATACAAATGATGCGGTAATTGTTTTTAGCGAAATTGATCCTGATCTTAATATTGAGGTAAATAATAATCCTGGTGTTGGTACGATTAGTTCTATTGATTATAAACCCAAATATTATCTTATAAATGGTAGCTCCTTTTATCCTGGTTTTGAATCCATTGACATTGGTACTGCTGGTTCACTAAGCTTATAAGAATTGTAAATAGTGGATTAAAAGATAGAGTCTTTTCGATGGGGGAAAATTACTTTAAGGTAATTGCCGAGGATGGTAATGAATACCCATATCATCAAAATAATTTAGCTCTTATTGTTGCGGCAGGACAGACGAAGGATGTATTATTTACTCCAAACAATTCAGGCTACTATCCCATATTTGATAGAAAGTTAGGGTTGAAGAATTATTTGCAGACAATGGGAGGGATGTTAGCTTATTTGAGGGTAAAGAGCACAAATGAATTTACATTGAATGTGAGTAAAACTGGCACAGGTGCAGGAAAAGTTATAGTTTCAGGTATTCCTGGAGGAATAGATTGTGGTAATGATTGTACGGAAACATATAATGAAAATACTGTTATTAGATTGAAGGCTATTCCAGATATTAATAGTATTTTTGTAGGATGGTCAGGGGGATGTACAGGAAATGGGGATTGTGAAATTACACTAAGTTCTAATATTACTGTAATAGCTAACTTTGCTCCCCTTACAAATATAATTGTTAATAATCCAAATGGTGGTGAGATATTAAAAACAGGTTCTAACTATCTTATTAAATGGCAAGCTCCCTCCAATGCATCCCGTTTTTCTATTTTTTATTCCTTGAACAATGGTAGTAGTTGGAATTTAATAACTAAGAATATTACTCGAAGAGATTATTTTTGGAATATACCTGCAATTAAAAATAATACCAAAAAAGCTAAAATAAAGGTTATAGGTTATAACACTTCAAATGCACAAGTGGGGATTGATAGTTCTGATTTGCCCTTTAGTATTGAGGTGGTTAAAGTTACATCCCCTGACATATCAGGGTTTGTTTTTACTTCTGGATCACCATGGCAGATAACATGGGAAACATTTATGACTATTCAACCCGTTGCCAGTACTGTAATTCAATATTCAACAAATGGTGGGCTTACATGGAAAACTTTAGTAACACTTACTGGTAATCCTGGTAGTTATTCTGGGGTTGTTCCATCTGTTACAAAAACGACTACGAAGGGTTTAGTGAGAGTGCTTTTAAGAAATTAGAAAAATAGTGTTATAGGTTCTGATACAAGTGATAACCCTTTTACGGTAAATCCATAAGTTAGTGGGGGTTTTTAGAACTCCCTATTTTTATAAAAGGTTTTTTAATTGATGAAAAAAATTTTTTTTAATTTTATCATTATTTTTTTGATAACCACTAATTTGCATGCCAAAAAAGTGGTTAATTTTAAAAACAACACATTAACAATAAATAAAAAAAATGAAAATTTTGAATTGCTTAAAAGCCTGGGTATAGAAATAGTGTCCTTGAGACTAACTGGCTATGGAAAATTTATAGACTTTAGATATAAAGTTATCGATATTGAAAAGGCATCAGAAATGTTTAATCCTAAAATCAAGTGCTATTTATTTGATCCTAAGACAGGTAATAAATTTTATATTCCCCATACACCGAAAGTAGGTTCTTTGCGCTCCTATGGTACGCCAGTTAAAAACAGAGTTTACTTTATGCTTTTCAGTAATAACGGTGTTTTAAAGAAAGGTAGTGCAGTAAATATTGCAATTGGCGATACTATCATTGAGAATTTAGTGATAGAATAATAATAATGAAATTTTTAAAAACTCTTATACTCTCTTTTTATTTAATATTCTATTCTTTCAACGTATATGCTGGAACAATATCTTCAGAACTTGAGGAGTTTCTATCTTCAGCTGGAGAACAGGAATTAGTACCTGTAATTGTGAAATTTAAATCTTTTAAATTTAAAATAAAGGAAAGCAAGAAAAAAAGCAGGGTAGATTTGGTGAAAGTCCTGAAAAATGAACATGATAAATTGAAAGAAAAAATTAAAAGTACTTTTAAATTGTTTGGTATTAAACAAATTAACGATTTATGGCATATAGGTGGTTTTTCTTTTTTAGCAAAGCCTGAATTAATAAGAAAAATTTCTTATTTATACGATGATGCTGAAATTAAATTAGATAGGACAATTGACATGCCTTCTTTTGAAGCTACTGACATAAATACAAATGAATGGAATATTGATATCATTGGTGCTCCGAAACTTTGGAGTTTAAACATTAAGGGACAAGGGGTTGTGGTTGCAAATTTAGATACTGGTGTTGATTATTCTCATCCTGATTTATATCATAAATGGAGGGGAGGAAATAATAGCTGGTTTGATCCTTATGGTATTTATTCTCAACCCCATGATGTAAACGGTCATGGCACAGGTACTATGGGAATAATAGTTGGTGGAGATTTTAGTGGGACTAATATTGGTATTGCACCAGAATCTAAATGGATAGCTGTAAAGATTTTTGATGATTCAGGTAAGGCACAGATAAGCAAAATACATCAAGCTTTTGGTTGGATTTTAGATCCCGATGGTAATCCAGATACTGATGATGCACCTCATATAGTTAATAATTCTTGGGGATTTATAGAAATAAATCAATGTAATAATGAGTTTGAAGATGATATCGAGATACTGAATGATGCAGGTATTGCAGTAGTTTTTTCTGCTGGAAATTCAGGGCCACAAAAGCCATCAAATAGTAGCCCAGCTAATAATAGAGGGGCATTTTCAGTAGGGTCTGTTGATAATAGTCTAAACATTTCATATTTTAGTTCGAGGGGGCCATCAGTTTGTACTTATAATATTTTTCCCCATGTTGTTGCGCCTGGGAGTTATATAAAAACAACGGATCTCTTCTTAAATGGGGCAAAGCAAAATTTCTATACAATTGTATCAGGCACTTCTTTTGCATCACCCCATGTTGCAGGTGCTCTAGCATTACTTAAATCTGCTTTCCCTGAAAAATCCATTCGAGAATTGATTAACGCCATAAAAATTACCTCGATAGACTTAGGTGAGTATGGTTCAGATAACGATTATGGTGCTGGAATAATAAATGTTAAAGATGCCTATAATTATCTGGCTGATATACCTGAAATAACGGTTGACAGGAATTCACATACTTTTGTTAAAACATTAATTAACCAGAATTCTTCTGAAGCTACTTTCACTCTTAAAAACAATGGTTATGGCAACTTATTTATAAATCTGATAAGAATAGAAGATGATGTAAACTTTTCATTAACCTTTGATAGTTGCTCGGGCTTTAATTTAAACTCTAAAGAGTATTGTTCAATAAAAATAATATTTAATCCAAAAATTACGGGTATTATTAGTACAAAACTTTTTATTCACTCCAATGATCCTTTTACACCTGAAAAGATTTTAAATATATCTGGAATAGGCATACTGGAAAGGTTAAGAATATTAACACCTAATGGCGGGGAATCATTAACGGCTGGTTCTTATGTTGAGATTAAATGGGCAGAAACAAAAGATACCGAATTTTATACAATACAACTAAGCAAAAATAATGGTTTTTCTTGGACTACTATCGCTAAATTTGTGAAAGGCAATAGCTATAATTGGATAGTACCAACAGATATTTATAATCGAACTAAGTGTCTAATAAGAATTTTAGGTTATGATTACAGAAAAAAATATATTACTAAAGACATTTCTGACGCTTCCTTTTCTATAGTTGTAATAAGAATTAATATGTCAGTAAGTAAAGATCTTATACTTAATGAAAGTTTGTTAAGAATAAGCTGGGATACCTATCAGTTAATAAGGCCTGTGAATATAGTGGAGATATATTTTACTTTAAATGGTGGTTTATCTTGGAAAAGAATAGGACAAATGGAGGGTAACCCTGGGTATTATGATTGGAAAATAATCCAAAAACCTTCAAATAAATGCTATGTTAAAATAGTTTTTAGAGATATTAATAATATAATAATTGGCACAGTAAAAAATAGTCTTCCCTTTTCCATAATTTAGGTTTATATTATTTTGCTTAACAAAATAAAAGAATAAAAATAATGGATACAAAAAAAATTAGAAACATTGCTATCATTGCCCATGTGGATCATGGAAAAACAACATTAGTAGATGCCATGTTAAAACAGAGTGGTATATTTAGAGACAATCAAATTATTCAGGATAGAGTATTAGATAGAATTGATTTAGAAAGAGAAAAGGGCATAACAATAATGGCCAAAAATACTGCTATTTTTTATGGGGATTATAAGATTAATATTGTTGATACACCTGGCCATGCGGATTTTGGTGGGGAAGTAGAAAGAACCTTAAAATTAGTTGATGGTGCTCTTCTACTTGTTGATGCTTCAGAAGGTCCACTACCCCAAACCCGATTTGTGCTCAAAAAGGCTTTAGAACTTCAACTCCCAATAATTGTTATTATAAATAAAATTGATAGAAAGGATGCAAGAATAAAGGAAGTACTTGATGAAGTCTATTATTTATTTATCGATCTTGATGCTAACGAAGAACAATTGAATTTTCCTGTTATCTATACAAACGCAAAAAGTGGAGTTGCGAAAAATGATATTCAAGATGAAGAGGCAAATCTAAAAAAATTATTTGACAAAATTATTGAATATATCCCTGCACCGAAAGGTTTCATTGATGCAGCCCTACAAGTTCTCATAGCCCACATAGAATATGATGATTATGTTGGTAAGCTTGCTATGGGAAGGGTTTTTAATGGCAAGCTAAGAATAAATGAAAACATAGCTTTTGGTAAAAAGGAAGGAAGTTTAAAACAGGGTAAAACATCAGCTTTATTTGTATTTCAAGGATTGGAAAGAATAGCTGTAGACGAAGTTTATGCGGGAGATATAGTTGCAATTGCTGGTTTAGAGGATATAAATATTGGTGATACAATAACTGATGTAATAAATCCCAAGTTATTACCTCCTATTAAGGTAGATGAACCAACAATTGCAATGGTATTTTCAGTTAACACCTCACCCTTTGCGGGCAGAGAGAGTAGATTTGTTACTTCCAGGAATTTAAGAGAGAGGCTTTTCAAAGAAGCCCTTCACAATGTGAGTATCAAGGTTGAAGAGTTACCCGGTGGTGAAGGATTTAAAGTTATGGGGAGAGGAGAGCTACAATTAGCGATTTTGATAGAAATGATGAGAAGAGAAGGATATGCTTTTTCGGTCTCTAAGCCTGAAATAATTATTAAAGAAATAGATGGGAGATTATATGAACCTATGGAATATGTGGTAATAGATTGCCCCGAAGAATATATGGGGGTTGTGCACCAACAAATGGGTATAAGGAGGGGTAATCTCCTTAAAATGGTTAATCATGAACAGGGAAGGGTAAGATTGGAATTTAGAGTTCCATCCAGGGGATTGATTGGTTTTAGAAACATTTTCCTAACCGATACAAGGGGTACTGGTATCATGCATAGCGTTTTTGATGGTTATGAACCTTATTCAGGTAAAATTACACAAAGACCTACGGGTACACTTGTAGCGGATAGACCCGGAAGAGCCACTGTATATGCCCTTTATCATCTTCAACCAAGAGGAATTCTCTTCATTTCTGAAAATACAGAAGTTTATGAGGGTATGATTGTGGGAGAAAATTCAAGGGAAGTGGATTTATATGTAAATGTTACTAAAGAAAAAAAATTAACAAATATAAGAGCTTCAGGTTCTGATGAAGCCTTGAGATTGACCCCTCCACAAATAATGAGTTTAGAAAAGTGTATTGAATTTATTAAAGATGATGAACTTATTGAAGTAACACCAGTTGCCATAAGAATGTGTAAAAAAAATCCTGATAGATCTAGATTAAAAAGGGGAGAATGAGTATTTATTGTTTAGATGTATTAATCAATATTTTCAAGAAAAACTGTTTTCAAATATTCAGTCTCTGGCATAGTTAATAAAACTGGATGATCTGGTGCCTGGGATCCCATATGTAAAATTCTAAAGTTTCTTTTTGTATCCTTAGAACACTCACGTAGTAATTCAATGAAAATTTCTCTTTGCATGTGATGAGAACATGAAGCCGTTATAAGAAGTCCACCATTGGATAAAATCCTCATAGCTCTTTGGTTAATCTCTTTGTAGCCTTTTAATCCCTCTTTAATTTTTGATCTACTCTTAATAAATGCTGGTGGATCAAGTATTATACAATCAAACTTTTCTTTGTTTATATATGCCTCTTTTAGAAATTCAAAAACATCTTTTTTTATAGCTGTTATTTTTTTATGGTTTAGATCCGCATTTTTTTTAATTAGTTGTATTGCTTTATCTGATGAATCTACACAAATAATTTGACCATTAAAAACAGTGCTTGCGCTCAATGCCCAACCACCTGAGTAGGAAAAACAATCTAATATTTTTTTGTAATTCTTATTTTTTAATATTTCCCTTAAATATAACCTGTTTAATTTTTGATCAAGAAAAAATCCAGTTTTTTGCCCCTCAAGTAAATCTACATAATATTTAACACCTTGTTCTGATATAATTTGAAGATTGTCGCATCTTCCATAATCAACCTTAGTATATTGTTCAAGTCCTTCATAGGTTCTAAAACTTGAATCATTTTTTAAGATTATTGCCTTTGGTTTTAACAATTCTATAATTGCTTCTCTAATAAGGGGGAATATTTTTTCTATACCAGCAGTTAGGGTTTGGATTACCAAATAATTTTTGTATTTATCTATAATTAAGCCTGGTAAAAAATCGCTTTCACTAAAAAAAATTCTGCATCCATCGCAATAAAAATAGCCTAAATTTTTTCTATAATCTATAGCATTCTTAATCTTCTTTTTTAAGAAATCTTTATTAATCTCTGTGTCTTTGAAAGAAATTATTCTTATGGCGATAAGAGATCGGGGATTTATATAACCTATACAGTAAAATTTCCCATTATTTAAATAAACTTTAACAATCTCCCCTGTTTCAAATTCTGATAATTTACCTGATATCTCATTAGAGAAAATCCATAAATATCCATTTTTTGGTATAAATGTTTTGTTTAATATAACCTTCTTCATTCAAAATACCTTGGAAGCTTTTCAACTAAAAACTTCTCTTCAAAAATCTCTTTGAAATATCTGTCAGTCATACTTGCTATATAATCAATAGCTATTTGTGGTTTAGGGGTATCATTTAAGTAATTTTCATTCATATTAGCTAAAAAATCTCTAAAAATTGGACTCTTTGAGTTTTTAGTTTCCAAATCTTCCATACAT
>CALINM010000047.1 GCA_938045315.1 uncultured bacterium
AAAGAATATTTTTTATAAACTTTTTGATTAAAAGATTCCTTTCAATTCCTTTTTGATAGGCAAGGGATTTTAAAAATATTTTGAGGATATTTTGTAGAGTTTGAGAGGAAAGAAAAAAGATAAAAAAGGCTTGACTTTTAGTTTATTATTTATTATCATTTATTAGCAATAGTTGATATATATGAGTAAATGGATTATAACGATGGATAAATGGTTAACGCTTGAACAGATAGCAGAATATTTACAAATGAGCACATCTTCAATCTATAAAATGGCTCAAGCTGGTAAGATTCCAGCCTATAAGGTAGGCAGGCAGTGGAGATTTAAGAAAGAAGAAATTGACGCTTGGGTTGAAAAAAGAAAAGTTATAAGGCGAAAAGATAAAGAATAAAAATGAAGCTAAACCAATCTCAAAGAAAACTCCGAGAGCGAATCATTCAAGTCTTAAAAGAACAAGGATTTAAAATAAATCCTCATGTGAAGCCAAGGGGATGCAGCAAAACAACATATCGCAGAATTCAACAAAAGGCAAGGCTTGAGCAATTAACATTACATAAAAATTTTTTAGTAGACTCTATTACGAAAGTAAAAGATTATTGCCGAGATGGTTCTGAAATTGATCCACAGAAGATTTCTTTGGAATTAAGGGAAGTTCAATCAGATTCTTTTGAAGAAATTTTATTTAGATGGTGGAATTTAGTTTGGTGGAGTATTCCATTTCAACGCTCATACGGTCGCCAGATGAGATTTTTATTGTGGGATACAACACATGATGCTCCTTTTGGTTTAATCTGTTTACAAAGTCCTGTGCTTAAAATGTCTGTTCGTGATAATTACCTGGGTATACCTAAGAATGAATTAGATATATGGGTAAATAAATCATTGAATGCACAGCGAGTTGGGGCTTTACCTCCTTATAATGAATTATTGGGAGGGAAAATGGTTGCTCTTACTCTGTCCTGCAATGAAATAAGAGAAGCTTATAGGAGAAAATACAAAAATTATATTTCAATTATTAAAGGAAGAAAATTGAAACCCGAACTTTTATTTATTACTACGACAAGTGCATTTGGAAAAAGCAGTTTATACAACCGCTTAAAATACAATGGCGAGGTTGTGGCTGAGTGCTTGGGTTATACTCAAGGGTCAGGTTCATTTCACATTTTAAATGGATTATATGAAGAAATCCTTAAATTTTTATTGAGTATTGGTATTAATGTTGCTCGAGGTTACGGTCATGGTCCTTCAAGAAAGCTTAGACTCATCAGTCTTGGTCTACATCACTTAGGATTACCTTCATTTGAATATCATGGCATTAAAAGGGAGTTTTATTTATTTCCCCTTGTCAAAAATCTAAAAGAGGTTATCCAGAAAAGAAAAAGACCTATCTGGGTTGACCGTCCTTTCAATGACCTTGTGGATTTCTGGAAAGAAAGGTGGGCTATACCAAGAGCAGAAAGAATGCCCGGATGGGAAAATTTTAATAGTAATAATTTTCTTAAAAAGACAGAAAAAATGTTGAAGGAGTTATAAATGGAAAAAAGCGAACAAACCCCTTTTACTGAATTGCCAGAAGCTCTTGTTGAAGAAATGCTTTCCAAAAGTGAACTGGTTGGTGACCGGCTTTATGATACTTTTAAGGAAATTCAAAATAATAAAACTAATATGCGGAAACAATTGCAAGAGCAGAAAATCCTGAAACAAGATACAGAAGTCGGATATCCAGGTATACCAACAACTTGTGGGGTAGATGGTTCTTATGCTGTTGAGAAACTTTTAGCAACCGATTTTGCTGCTTGTGCAGCCGTTGCAATTGAAGGATTAACTCCACCTTCTGAAAAGAGATACTGGGAAAAACCTCATCACAGAGTATTTATTCATCCAGAAAGGCATGATCCAGACACAGGTACAGTTATTAGAGGATTAATGATGGAAATGGAACTTGAGCTTGCAGCAAAGGCTCCTCATGATATAGTTTTCTTAGATGGTTCTCTTACAACATCTTTAATATATATGAATCAAGCAATAAATAAGACATTGGAATGGGAAAATGATGGTAATAAAACAGAAGTGGGTAAAAAACTGATAGAAGGATTTGAGAAATTTCTTGAGGATTACAAAACTATTTTAGAATCTTCAAGAAGCGATAAATTATGGGTAAGTTTACCCAAATACACTACAAGGAGAGAATTAGGTAAAATGTTTAATTGGCCATCCTATTACGATGACCGTGCAGTTTTAACTACTATTTTATCACCGGGCGAATTTACATCACCGATTCCATTAGAAAAACCTCCGCAACCTTGGCATTTGAGAATTCCTTATAATAAGAGAGAACTCGAAAGATTAAAAAATGAGGTTATATCAGCTATAAATAGGCTTTATGTTATGTATTACAGACCTCATAATTGGACACCAGTTTTTAGGATTGAGATGGCATCTTCTGTTGCATCTAATAATTCTCGGATAGCAGTATTACTTCAAGGTCTTAAATATCAGTCAGGCACATCAGGCATTATAGAACCGTATCCTCTTTATATAGCAGACCGAATGGTAAAGCACCTTGGAAGTGCTATCCCTGCCTTTAGGCAGACAGCCACTAGACGAATGACTGAATTACATCAAGGGGATATAGGAGAGATTTTTTTCAGTATGCATGGTTATAGAACTGAAAGTGAGAGGTAAGTTATGAGTGATGAAAAAACAAATATCGAGCAATTAATCAGCACATCTGAACGAATTGGAACAATAGGGTCTCCTTCTTCCACCAGCGAACTTTCGTTAGATATTCTTGGTACTGCTGTTGGCAAAAAATTGGTAGGAGAACTCGCTCTTTTTAAGTTTTCTCAAGATGGAAAACCTCATTATGCATTAGGACAAATAACAGAAGTTCAACTAAGAAATATATGGCTTGAAGACCCAACAATGAGGTCCCTTGCAAGACAAAGAGGGCAGGTAAACCCCGTAAGTGGTCAACAAGACACCCACCTTGGCGAGATGACAGTAAGTGCAGTATTTGCTGATAACGGTGATAGATTTGAACCAAGTATTTTAGGTACTGTTCCAGCCACAGGAACTTTTATCCATTTAGCAACTGACCAGATATTAGACAAGTTATTAGAAAGATATAAAGATGAAATATTCTATTTAGGTCATGTTTATGGTTCAACACCAAAGCTGCCTCTTTGGTTTAAACATTTTGGAACAGGCCCACATGGAGCCGGTGAAGCATACCATATTGGAATCTTTGGTAAAACTGGTTCTGGAAAATCTGTTCTTGCAAAGATGATTCTCTTAGCTTATGCAAGGTATTCTAATATGGCTATATTTGTGATAGATCCACAAGGAGAATTCTCAAAAGATGTCCGGGGGGAAGTAAGGGCAGAAGGATTCCCTTTAAATTTATCAAATGTGCTTTCAAATTTGAACAAAGATACAGTCATTACAAGTGTTAGAAATTTGATCTTGGATAGGTGGTCCCTACTTAACGAAATTCTTTATGAATCACCTTTTTTTGAACGGCTGTCTATACCAAAAGGTGAAAATAGAAGAATAGCATGTGATATTTT
>CALINM010000048.1 GCA_938045315.1 uncultured bacterium
GGCTGCCAGTTCTCCCACCCTGTGATAACCAAAGGTTGCAATTTTAGAAGAGGGTTTTTGCATAATTTTTAGAGCAAAAAAACTTAGTAAGAGGGAGGCTCCATCAGTAAAAACATGGCCAGCGTCACTTAATAATGCTAAGCTGTTACTTACTATTCCACCTATTATTTCGGAAATTAAAATGAGAAAGGTAATTATTATGCCAAAGAGTAGTTTTTTTTCATCACTTAAAGCCATTATATACCTACTTTTAGTCCTTTATTTTTGCTTTCTTCAATGCGTTTTATAATAGTTTTTAGCATTTTTAATGCCTCTTCCTTTTCGCCATCAAGAATAATTTCTTTAATTTTGATTATTTCATCCTCCGAAAAGGTTACCACTGCCTTTTTTTCACTCATTTGTTCCACTCCTTAAAAGGTTTGATATTGGGAGCTTTGCCCGAAAGCTCAAAAACAGGCCTTCAGTGGGGCTCTGTATAATCCTTTATCTTTTTATCAATCCTAATTAAAGTCTTGATAGCCAACTCAAAATCTTCATTCTCAACAATCTTTTTTATCTCTTCAATCTCTTCGCTATTAAAGTTTATTACTGCTTTATTTTTACAGTTCATTTTTTTATTCCCTGTATAATTTGGGTTATTTCTTTCAAAATAGCTTTAATTATCAACTTTTCCTCAACTACCTCTTTTTCCTCGCTTTCATCTATTATAGTTCTGCATTCGCTGTCACCACAGGGACCACAACAAGAGCTTTGACCAATCTTAACATCCAAAATGTCTTCGATCTTTTTGCCGTTTATAATGATTTCATTAGAAGCAAGTGGATTTTCCTTAAATTCTTTCATATTAAGGGCTTTTTTTCTAAAACTTACATCCACATCAATGCACTTAAGCAAAGATTCTAATTTTTCTATGGCAGACTTTATGTTAAGATAGGTTTTATTACACCTATCACAGGTACTGCCCTTTTCGTCAACCAATCTTTGCCAGATAATATCAATTTTTTTCATTACTTGTATCCTTTAATTATGGTATTTCGACATTTACTACCTTACAATACTGATCTTTGAAATATTTTTTCTGAAAATAAAGTGATAAGTTCACCAAGCTGATTAATACTGGTACCTCTACCAATGGTCCAATTACAGCTGCAAAGGCCTCTCCAGAATTTATACCGAATACCGCTACAGCAACAGCAATAGCCAACTCAAAGTTATTGCTTGCTGCAGTGAAAGAGAGCGTTGCACTCTTTTCATAATTGGCACCAAACTTTATACTCATAAAAAAGGATATTATGAACATAAAGACAAAATATATGAGTAATGGTATAGCAACCCTTATGACATCAAGTGGAAGTTTAACAATGTACTCTCCTTTAAGAGTAAACATAACCACAATAGTAAAGAGTAAGGCAATAAGAGTGATAGGACTTATTTTTGGTATAAACTTCTCTTCATACCACTCTTTTCCCTTTGTTTTCAAACCTATGATACGGGATATAACACCTCCAATAAATGGAATACCCAGGTAGATAAATACACTCTCTGCAATTTGTCCCATGGTAACGGCAACTGTTGTTCCTTTAAGTCCAAAAAGTGGGGGCAAAACAGTGATAAATATATAGGCATATACGGAGTAAAATAAAACTTGAAATATAGAATTAAATGCAACAAGTCCTGCTGCATACTCTCTATCCCCACAGGCTAAATCATTCCATACTATAACCATAGCTATACAACGGGCAAGACCTATCATAATAAGACCATACATATAATGAGGATAACTTCCAAGAAAGATAATCGCCAGAAAAAACATGAGGAAAGGCCCAATAATCCAGTTTTGTATCAATGAAAGGGTTAGTACCTTTTTATCTCTAAAAACTTCTCCAAGCTCTTCATATTTTACCTTTGCAAGGGGTGGATACATCATAAGGATCAGTCCAATAGCTATGGGGATGTTTGTAGTGCCATATTGAAAAATATTTATAAAATCTGTAACTTTCGGAAAAAGATAACCACTGAATACACCAACAAACATTGCTAAAAAAATCCATAATGTAAGATACCTATCTAAAAAAGACAGTTTTTTACCTACTTTCTCCATTCTTTTCCTCCTGTAATAAATTTAATATTCTGGTTTTAATTTCGTCCCTTACAGACCTGAATACTCTCAATACTTCTTCCTCTGTACCAGTAGCTTTTGCTGGATCTGGCAGTCCCCAGTGAAGGCGCTTTATTTTTGGCGGAGTCATAGGGCAGGTTTCTTCTGCATCTCCACAGAGGGTAATCACATAGTCTACCTGGGTTAGAATATTTTCATCAATAGACTTGGACTTATAATTAGAAATATCTATGCCCACTTCCTTCATCACTGAAACAGCCTTTGGATGAACAAATCCTGCTGGATTAAGGCCTGCTGAAAATGCTATGATTTTATTTTTACCAATCGCATTTGCTATACCTTCTGCCATCTGACTTCTACAGGAATTCCCCGTGCAGAGGAATAATACTTTTAACATTTACATCTCCTAAGTTCCCTCTTTATTATTTTCTTCTCTTCAAGAAACCTATTCAATCTTTTCCTTTCTTCTTCAATTTCAAGATCATCTATATGTTCAATTGTAGAATAAACTAAAAATCTTTTAAAAAGGTCATCATTAGTTATTGAATAAAACGACCATTTCCCCTCCTTTCTATCCCTAATTAACCCTGCTTCTTTTAAAACAGATAGATGAAAGGAGATCTTTGGCTGAACAGTATCAAAAGCTGCAACAAGATCGCAAACACAAAGCTCTCCTCCTTCAAGAAGCTTAAGCAACTTTAATCTGGTCTCATCTGAAAGGGCTTTATATATTATGTTTATATCTTTTAATGCCAAACTGGCACCTCCTTGCTAAACTCTTCAAGCTATTACTTTGCCCTGTTCTAAAATGCACAGGTTAGTAATTTTTTTCCCATCGTCGGTTACAATTTCAAACTCATAATCCTTAATTTTGCCTAAATCTTTTAGGTTATCCAAAAAATCCCATAGCAGTTTCTGTGCTTCTTCGGGTGATAGATTGCTAAATATTATTTTTACCCGAGATTCCATATAAAACTCCTTTTTCAGATTAACTGATGAGTTTTTTTACTTTTTCTACATCAGGTAAGGGTTTCCCAGAGTGAACTAGCTTACCATTTACAACAAGCGCTGGCGTATTCATAGTATACTTCATAATTTCCGCAATATCCTCAACCTTTTTCACATCCCCGTCGATACTAAGTTCAGCCATAGCCTTCTTTACAGTTTCATAAAGCTTCTTACAATTTTCACAACCTGGCCCTAAAACTAATATTTCCATTATTATACCTCCTTAAAGTATAATGTTAAACATATAACCAACAAAAATTATCGTTACTGTCATTATTCCAACAAAAATATATAAGAGTTTTGGCCTTAAAACCTTTCTTAAAATAATCATCTCCGGCAAAGATAGAGCAGTCACTGCCATCATAAAAGCAAGAACAGTCCCCAGGGAGAGCCCCTTTTGCATTAGGGCGTACACAATTGGGATTACACCTGCCGCATTAGAATATAAAGGCACACCTAAGGCAACTGCAATAGGAACAGAGAAGAAGTTGTCCTTTCCTGCATATTTTACAAGAAAATCTTGAGGGACATATCCATGAATAAAACCACCAATACCAATCGCTATCAAAATAAATAGCCAAACCTTTCTTATAATATCAAAGGTATTAAATTTAGCATAGGCAATTCTCTCTTTAAAAGTAGGGGATATAATTTCAGCTTCTCCCGTTTTAATTTTGAACACATATTCTTCTACATATTTTTCAAGCTTTAACCTACCAATAACAATTCCACCAAAAATAGCAACAGTAAGACCTGTTACAAGATAGAGAAAAGCTATTTTCCAGCCAAAAAGGCCAAAAAGCATAACAAGGGCAACTTCGTTAACCATAGGTGATGAAATAAGAAAAGAGAAAGTGACACCCAGTGGTACCCCTGACTCCACAAATCCAATAAATAAAGGAACAGCTGAGCAAGAACAAAAGGGAGTAACCACACCAAGAAGTGCAGCAAGCACGTTACCTATAAACTCTTTTTTATGTGATAAATATCTTTTCGTCTTCTCTGGTGGGAAAAAACTACGTACAAATGAAACAATAAAAATTATTACAGCAAGGAGAATGAAAATTTTTAAAGTGTCATATATAAAAAATTCCAATGCATCCGAAAAATGGGAGCCCTTTTCAAGATTTAACAAATCATAAACTACATACCTGGAAAAACTTTTAAGCATTTTAACATCTCAATCAAATATAAAAATTTTTTGATACGTTAATTAGATTAAACTACTATTTACCATGTATGTCAAGCAAATTTTAAAGAAATTAGAAAAATATGTTATTTATGTGCTTTAAACTTTACTCCCTTATCGCATAAATGCAGGACAATGTTTGTTTTTTAGATGGTCGTTTTCTTTAAAAAATGGAGACAGGTATTTTTTAATTG
Organism: uncultured bacterium; assembly: GCA_938045315.1. Taxonomy (GTDB): domain Bacteria; phylum CALINM01; class CALINM01; order CALINM01; family CALINM01; genus CALINM01. The sequence goes on from CALINM010000048.1 coordinate 4,511, forward strand.
CTTTTCAAGATTTCTATTACAAAGTTTTTTCTAAAAAATCTTTATTTCTAGCAATATCAAAGAAAATATTAAAAAACTTTTGTAATTTGTCGAATACTCTTTCTCGTTTTTTCCCTCTCTCGTTGTCTTTTGAAAATCGTGAGATGGGGGGCAAAATTTGAGAAAATTCTACACCTATATCTGTTATAAAACTATTACTAAAAGATTTTTCTATAAATTTATAAGTTTCTTGTTGGTTTAACTTTTCTTCTTCAATGATTTTATCCAATTCTTCTTTCATTTTTTTATGTACAAACTCTGGCCATTTTTCTTCTATTATTGAGCTGGCATCAAATGATGCAATAAACTCGTTAATAAGTTCTCTTTTGTCTCGGAGTTTAACAGTCGAATCAATTATTTTGTTAATTTCAGTAATAATTTCAACATCTTTTATATGTTCGTTTTTATATTTCTGTATAAGTCCCAGGATATAATCGATATTGATTTCTATCTGTTTGATGAGCTCTATTTCAAAAACAAGGTCATCATTAATAATTTCTGCTTCTGCTTGCTTTGCTCTAAGAAATTCGTTGTAAAGGTCAATATAAATACTAAGATAATCCTGAATCTGTCGCTCGCTTAGAATAATTTGGTCGCCTTGAAATTCGTCAAATGTTGATAGGATATTCTGCATTCGCAAAATCTCTCCATATAATTTGATAAATTTCTTTTTATCTGTCTCACTTTTAAAGTATTGATCAACGGGAAAATTCTCTAATAAGTTATCAACTAGCTCTTTGTATCCCGGTACATATTTTTCTCCATTGTGATAGCCGTTATAGTAATCCTGATATGGTCGCAAAAGCACAATTCCTCTTGCTTCCTTGTTTCCAAAGAGGGCAATGGCGTCGTTTGTGGCTTTCTCCAGATTGCGAAAACAAACAATATTACCATGAGTTTTTACCTTGTTTAATATACGGTTGGTACGGGAATAGGCTTGCAAAAGTCCGTGATAACGAAGATTTTTATCCACCCATAACGTGTTAAGTGTAGTGGCATCGAAGCCAGTTAAAAACATATTTACAACGATAAGAATATCTACCTCTCGGTTTTTCACCCGTTCGCTGAGATCTTTGTAGTAATTCTGGAATTTATCGGAAGAGGTATCAAACGATGTGCCAAACATGGCGTTGTAATCCCTGATGGCACTTTCCAGAAAATCGCGCGAATTCTGGTCAAGGCCGCTGGTATCTTCAGAGTTTTCG
>CALINM010000049.1 GCA_938045315.1 uncultured bacterium
ATAATCACCCTTTTGTATTAATTTATTTATATCTTCTAAAACTTTAACTTTGTTGAAAGCCATTTATATTATACTTCTCTCTTATAGTTTTCTTCATCTAAAAGATTACTAAGTTCTTCCCAGTCGTGGGGTTCTACTTTCAAAAGCCAACCTTCCCCTGTTGGATCTTCAATAAGTATTCCTGGATCTTTAATTATTTTCTTGTTTATTTTTAGTATTTCTCCACTTATCGGTGCAATTAAGTCAATCAATTCATCTCCTGTATCAATAGTACCAAAAGGTTCTTCGCTAACAATATCTTCGCCAGCTTTAGGTAAATTAATTTCAACAACCTCATCAACATTTTCCAAAAATTCTTCCGTAACCCCTATATAAACAAAATCATCATCTAATCTAACCCAAATATGATTTTTAGAATACTTTATGTCATTATCTTCCATAACCCCTCCTGACATTACTTATTAACTCTTTCAATATAGGTTCCCGTTCTTGTATCAATTTTAATAATATCTCCTTCATTTATAAACAAAGGCACCTGAATAGTTGCACCTGTCTCTAATTTTGCTGGCTTACCTCCACCGCTAACTGTATCACCTTTAATACCAGGAACTGTTTCAATAACCTTTAACTCAACAAATGTGGGAATCTCAATACCAATAGCATTGCCCTGAAAGAAGAGAATTTTAACATTCATATTTTCTAGTAGATAATCTTTGTTATCTCCTATTAAACTTTCAGGTATACTTATCTGTTCATAACTCTCATTATCCATAAACACATAATCGTTATCACTTTTATATAAAAACTGCATTTCCTTTTCTTCTAAATTCGGCCTTTCTACTTTTTCACCAGACCTAAAGGTGTTTTCCATTACATAACCAGTTTTTAAATTCTTCATCTTCGTTCTTACTATGGCACCACCTCGTCCCATTTTTACGTGTTGAAAATCAATAATTTCATAAGGTTCTCCATGGAATTCAATTTTTAATCCCTTCTTGAAATCAGCTGTAGAATACATGTTACCTCCCAATTATTATGCATAATTATATTATAATAACTCAAAACCCCTATCTGTTACCAGTATCATTTCTTCATATCTTACCCCACCTTCATTTGGAAAATAAAGTCCAGGCTCAACGGTTATTACCATGCCTTTTTTCAGTTTATCTTTATTTTTAAAATTTACAACTGGATATTCATGAACCTCTAAACCAATTCCATGTCCCGTGGAATGAAGAAAATTTTTTTCCAGATTATGTTTTGCAAAATATTCTCTAACTGCTGCATCAATCTTTCCAATCTCTAAACCAGGTTTAATAAAATTTAAAGCATATTTAAAAGCTCCCTTAACAACACCATAATATTTTTTAAATTTGCTATTTCCAAAAAATTTAACACGAGTATGGTCAGTACAATAATTTTTCCACTTAATGCCATAATCAATAAGAACTGCTTCATTGTTATTTATAACCTTTTCAGTAGGTTTCCCGTGGGGCAAAGATGACCTATCTCCTGACAGTAAAATTGTATCAAAACTGCAACCTTCTCCTCTAATTTCAATCATATAATTTAATCTAGCAGAAACCTCTTTCTCTGTTTTTCCTATTTTAATATTTCTACTAAAATCAGAAAATATTTTCTTCGAAATATTAACAGCTTCCTTAATTATTTCAATCTCCTGTTTATCTTTAATACTCCTTAATTGCTTAATTGGAGATACTTTCAAGGGTGAAAAAATTGTATTATTAAGCATATCGTTGAGTTTATTATACAGAGAAAAATTAATTGATTCGGGATCGAAGGAGACACTGTTTAATTTAGACATTTCTATTATCTTCTTTAAATCTAAAAATAAATCTCTTATCAAAACAACTTCTAAATCTGAATCAGCACACTTATTAGCCTCTTCATAATACCTTCCATCAACAAACAAAAAGCTTTTATTTTTTGATAAAATCAAAAACCCATAGGAACCATAAAATCCAGTAAGATAGAAAATATCATAAGTTCCATAAACTAAAAGGGATTCATAACCTTTTTTTTTCAAAAAATTTATAACTTTTTCCCTTCGGTTTTTAAAAAGCATGAAGAATTACTGGTTATTTAAAATTTGATTTAATGCAATCAAAGCTAAAATATAAGAATATTCTCTAAATCCAGCAATAACACCACTTACAACCCCACTGATATATGATTTATGCCTGAAAGTCTCCCTCGCATAAATATTAGATAAATGTACTTCAATAATTGGTTTCCCAAAAGTTTCAAGAGCATCTCTTATAGCAATGCTTGTATGAGTATAAGCAGCCGAGTTTACAATTATCCCGTCATATCCCTCCAATCTGGAATTACCTATTTTTTCAGCCAGTTCCCCCTCTATACAACTTTGAAAAAAAGAAAGATCAACTGCAAGTTCTGCAGCACGCTTTTTTAATTTTTCCTCTAAATCTGCAAGACTTTCTTTACCATATATATCTGTTTTCCTCTTGCCGAGTAGTTGCAGATTTGGACCATTTACTACTAAAATTTTCATTAATTCAATTCAGTATGATTTTATTTTTTTCAAATGATAATATATTGTCT
>CALINM010000050.1 GCA_938045315.1 uncultured bacterium
AGCGATACCGAAATTAGGGTTAGCGAAGTTCCAGATATCCTGCCATTTTTGTGCTTTATAGAAGTCTTAGGCCTTCTTGATTTGTCTTCTAAGTCACCATCTCTTGATCTTCTTACGGTATTTCTCGTTGTTTAAAATAAAATGGGAGTCTTATAAACATTGCCACCCTTACTTAATAAAACCCTTCTTATCATCTCTACTCATCATGGTAAACAAAGTGTCTGTCCCCAATTTTCTGTATAGGATATAATACTCATACGCTTTGCCTCCATCCTGTTAGAAATTTTGGGATTCTATCCCAAGTTAGGTGTAGTGACATAATTATGCCAAGAATGTGAGATATAGCAGTCAATATTTTTACCTTTCCTAACTTTTTACTTTCACTCATATCTCTTCCTAAAAAAACTTTTTCTTCACATTTACTACACACTTGCTGGTTAATATGTCCATACCTATTTGAGCCTTTTTTAAATCAAAGGGTTGACAAAAAAAGTTATTAATTTTAATGTAAAATACATGAACATTGCAGTATTTGGGCTTGGAGCAATAGGCATTGTTTATGCTGTTTCTTTAAAAAATGCTGGTCATAGAGTTTTTGGGGTAACCAAAGAAATATATCTAAAATATTTTAAAGACAAAAAATTTAAAATTAAAGGTATCTTTGGCGAAAAAGAAGTGGTACTTGATGGTGTATACAGTGACTGTGAGCCTCTAAAAAATTATGACATTGATTTGGTAATACTCTCAGTTAAATCTTTTGACACACAAAGGGCAATAAAGGAAATAAAAAAAATTGTTAAAGCCAATACATACGTCCTTTTAGCTCAAAACGGGTATGGTAATTATGAAATAGCAAGTAGGGTATTGGGCGTAGAGCATGTTATATTAGGTAGAGTAATTTTTGGATCCAAGCTTGTAAATAAAAATTTTGCAGAAGTTACAGTTATAGCAGATGATGTAATAATCGGGCAGCCTGATCAAGCTATTGACAGGTCAGTCCTTGTCGGAATCTCTGAAATGATGAATGAAGGAGGTATTCCTACTAAATATTCAGAGGATGTATATCCAATTTTGTGGGATAAAATAATTTATAATTGTGCGCTAAATCCTTTAGGTGCCATATTAGAATGCAATTATGGCACACTGGCTTCAAATAAAAATACGAGAAAAATTATGAATAGTGTAATTAAAGAAATCTTTACTGTTACAAAGGCAAATAACATTAAACTAAACTGGCAAAACCATGAAGAATATATTGATTTTTTTTATAATAAACTAATTCCCCCCACAAAAGAGCATTATCCATCTATGTATTATGATTTAAAAGCAGGGAAAAAAACAGAAATTGATGCTTTAAACTTTGCAATTGTGATTTTAGGTAATAAAAAAAATGTAACGTGCCCCGTAAATGAAGTTTTATCTAATCTCATAAAATCAAAAGAGAAATTTTTTAATCACTAATCGAAGTGGCAGTTTTTAACCGTTTTTTTGGTTAAATTTTATCTTTAAAAAATATTATGAGATATTTTTTTGTGATATAAATTTTTCAATACTATCAAATAATCAATCAACGAAAAAATTGGCATAACGATTGCTTTTAATCTTTTTAAAACGATTTTTTATTTATTTAAGGATGAAGATATGTATTTTGCAGGGCTTGATGTGGGTGCCCGATATACCAAAACTTTAATAATTGATGGTGATGCAAGAGTTTTATCAAAGAAAATGAGTACATCTGGTTTCGATAACAATATAATTTCGAAAAATTTACTCAACAACCTGTGTATGGAACTGGGCATTACATTAGAGGAGATAAATAAGATAGGAGTTACTGGTTGTGGTAAAAAAAATATCGATTTTGCAAATTATGAGTTTTCAGAAACTATGGTAGCAGCAAAATCTGTATTTTTTTTTAATAAAAATGTAAGAACAATAATAGAGGTGGGAGCTGAAGAAAGCAGGGTTGTGAAATTAAATAGCGATGGCAGGATAATTGATTCAGTGATTAATGAAAAGTGTGCTGCGGGGACAGGTACATTCGTTGAGCTCATGGCAAGAACTCTGGAGATAACACTTAAAGATTTTAGTGAGTTATCCATGAAGTCAGAAAAGAAGATCCCTATGAATGCCCATTGTATTGTATTTGCTGAGTCAGAAGTTGTTTCGTTAATCCACTCAGGTGTGGACAAAAAAGACATTGTAAGGGCTGTAAATGATGCTATAGCAAGTAGAATTGCCTCTATGGCAAGAAGGGTCAAAGTGGAAGCAGAAGTTGCTCTTATAGGGGGGCTTGCAAAAAATTCTGGATTTGTTTTTTCGTTAAAAAATAACCTTGAATTGGATAACATTGTAATACCAGACGATCCAGAATATATGGGTGCCTTTGGTGCTGCACTTTTAACAAGGGAGTTATGATTCTTTTTTGAGAGGAATAGGATGTTAATGGGGAAAAAAGATTATTGGAGATGGTCAGAAAATGTTTATATAGATAGAAATAAGGACTGGAGGCAGGGTGAAATTATAACCTGTGGTATTGATGTTGGCTCGGTAAGTACTAAAGCTGTTATCATGGTTGATGGTAGTTTGTATGCTTATAGCGTTATAAGAACGGGAGTAAATGCTCAGGAAAATGCAAAAAAAGCATTTTTCCCCATGGAAGAGGAGACGGGAATCAAAATTGAGAATTGCAGTTATATCGTTGGTACAGGTTATGGCAGAATTAATATCCCTTTCGCCCACAAAACAATTACTGAAATTGCATGTCATGGTAAAGGTGCAAGTTTTGTGGGAGGGAAAAAAATAAGAACCATTCTTGATATGGGTGGACAGGATTGCAAGGCTATTCATATAGACGAAGAAGGTAGAGTTACAAATTTTCTTATGAATGATAAATGTGCCGCGGGAACAGGAAGGGGACTGGAACTACTTGCAGAACTCCTGGAAATACCAATAGAAGAATTAGGTACAAGATCTTTCGATATTGATGAAGAACCTGAACCTATAAGCAATGTTTGCGTTGTTTTTGCAAGAACAGAAGCATATGGTTTGTTAAAGAAGGGGTGGTCGAAGAACAAAGTGCTTGCAGCCTATCTTAGGGCAATAGCTGAAAGAGTGTCTTCTTTAATCATGAGAATAGGTGTGGAACCAGAGTTTTTTGTATCCGGAGGTATTAGCAAAAACGTGGGAATTGTAAAAAGGATTGAAAGGATAATTGGTCTGGAAGCTGTTAAGGTTGATATTGATTCCCAGATTATTGGTGCTCTTGGTGCAGCCATATTTGCAAAGGCATTATATGAAAAAGAAAGAGGTATAATTTGATAGTTCATTATGGTTATTTAGATGCTTCCGGTGAATATTTTATTACTGTTGATGATTCTAAATGTTCAGTTTGTATCGAGAAAGGTTGTATTAAAGCATGTCCAAAATCGATTTTTATGGAGAGTGAAAATGACTATGGAGAGAAGGTCATGATGGTAAAGGATGAAGTAAGAAAGATGCTTAAATATATTTGTGCCGAATGTAAACCGAGTGTAAATAGACCTCCTCTTCCCTGTGTTACGGCCTGTCCATATGATGCAATAACTCACAGCTGGTAGTTATGAGAGAAGAAGACTTGATAAAAGATGGATGGGAAAAGAGGGGGGTATATAGTGAACCAAGGCTTTCAGAGATATGTGAATTATATAGTGAACTGGGGTATGAAGTTTTAGTGATATCCAATAAGGTTGCTGATAATGGTGAATGTAAAGTTTGTTACGATAAAGATAATAAGTTTGATCTTAAAACTGTTTTTACAAAAAAAGTAAAAAAGTAGGGAATATGGATATAATTATCAGGCCTTTAAAGAGAGAAGATCTAAATGATATTATAAAGATCGACTTTTCGATTACTGGTAAAGATAGAAAAAATTATTACACAAGAAAGTTAGATGAAATTTTCATGGCAGGGAAGTTGTCCTGTTCTTTGGTAGCTGATGTGGATAATAAAGTCATAGGATTTCTAATAGGTCAGGTTTTTGAAGGTGAGTTTGGAATACCTGAAGGAGCTGCATATATTGATTCTTTAGGTATTTTGCCAGAGTATCAGAAATTAGGTATTGGTAGTCGATTAATGGAACAATTTATATCTAATATGAGAGCTGTAATGGTTAAAAAGATTTATACTTTAGTTGATTTTGATGATCTTAGACTAATAAAGTTTTTTGGTGCCCAGGGTTTTGTACCATCTAAAAGAATAAGTTTAGAACTGGAGTTATAATATGCCAATTACAAGAAAAAGATTAACTATTGATCTAACGGAAAAAAAAGTATTTTGTGAAGAGATAAGTTTAAATGAGAGAAGAAGGTTCCTTGGGGGAAGGGGGTTAAATATTTCTAAACTTTTTAAAATGACCCACCAAAATACAGATCCCCTTGGACCCGATAATGTATTGATTATTGGCGGAGGATTGTTGAATGGTCTTTATTTCGGAAGGTTGAACATTTCTGCTAAATCACCTGAAAGCGGATATTTGGGAGATTCAAATATTGGTGGATATTTCCCTTCTGAACTTGCAAGAACTGGTATCGGGCAGATTATCATTACCGGGAAGAGTAAAGATCCAGTTTATATATTGATAAATAACAACAATGTAGAGATAAGAAAAGCATCCCATTTATGGGGGCTCGATACATATGAAACTCAGATAAAAATAAGAGAAGAGTTGAAATGTCCTGATGCAAAAATTTTATGCATAGGACCTGCGGGAGAAAATCTTGTTCGCTTTGCCAGTGTAGCTTCGGGATATAAGAGCATGGCTGGAAGAACTGGAATGGGGGCAGTTTTTGGAAGTAAAAATTTAAAGGCCCTAGTAGCAATTGGTTCTAAACCATTTCAAATATTTGATCCATCCATGTTTCAAAAAACGATTATAGCAGTAACAGAAAAATTAATGAAAACTGGATGGGCTAAGGCTTTAGGCAGATTTGGGTCACCCCTCTTATTACATTATGCCAACGAAAAGGGTTTTTTAAGCTATAGATATCATCAAAAAACAAGCATAGGAAGAGATGCTGAAAGTATAGAAGCTGAGGCGCTTGATAAATATGCCACAGGTATGGTTGCATGTAGTGGATGTCCTGTTCATTGTAGACACAGGTATAACTCAGATTCTAAATTTGGTATGCTTAAGGGTGAAGGCCCAGAATATGCATCGGTCTCATCTTTTGGAAATCAATTAGGAAATCTTGATATTGAGGCAGTACTTCATTTAGTGGGAATATGTAATCGTCTTGGTATTGATACCATATCTGGTGGAGGTTATTTAGGATGGGCTTTAACACTATATGAAAAGGGTATTATCGATGAGAAGCTTACGGGACTGAAGTTAGAGTGGGGCAATGTAGATGCTATAGAAAAGCTTCTGTATAAAATCGCAAAAAGAGAGGATTTTGGCGATATCCTTGCTGATGGCGTTTTTGCTGCTAAAAAACTGCCTGAAGAAGCAAAAAAGTATTTAATGCATATTAAGAATATTAGCATTGAAATGACCGATGAGAGGGTAGTTAAGGCTTTTGCGCTCGGGCTTGCAACATCTACCAGGGGTTGCTGTCATATGAGAAGCAGGGTGTCAATTGATGTTGTTCAGTACCCGAGGGAGCTATTGGCCAAATTTTATGAGGCAGATGTGGGACAAAGTTACAAAGAATATACTGGTAAATCAAAAATGGTTCACTGGCACGAGGTTTTCAATGCTATGGTTGATTCTGTAGGGATTTGTAGATTTGCAAGCGTTTTTAGTAGTATCAATGCAATAGATTATGAGGATATTGCAAAACTTCTTTACAGTGCTACGGGGATTGATTTAACGCCCTTAGAACTTAAAGAATTAGGTGAGAGAATTTATACCCTTGAGAGATTATATATTGTTAGAGAGGGTATAAGGAGAAAAGACGATACCCTGCCTGATCACTACTTTGATGTGCCTGTACCTGATGGACCCGCTAAGGGACATTTTATTGATAGGGCTGAATTTGAAAAAATGTTGGATGAATATTATGAACTTCATGGGTGGGATAAAAATGGAGTTCCAAAAAAGGAGACATTAGTAAAATTAGGTCTGGAGGAGTACAGTGAAAATTAAGGTTGATGAAAAAAAGTGTACCGGCTGTGGACTTTGTGAAGTCATTTGTAGCCTTTCCCATATGGGTATTGTTGATAGAAATCAGTCAGCAATAAGGATCATTATGGATGATTTAGGCGATAGCATACATAAACCAAGAGTTTGTAGACAGTGTATTAAAATGAAATGCTTGGAGGATGATTTGGGGAAAAATCCATCCCTAAACGTAGAGGAGGAGCGGAAAAAGTTTATATGGGAATCTATAAAACGATATGAGTTATGCCCCTTTGAGGGATGTTTTGCGTATAATGACAAAGTTTATCACTGCAATTTATGCGATGGCGAGCCCCAGTGTGTCAAAGTTTGTACTCAGGGGGCTCTAACTATAACAGAATAAGGAGAAGGAAGATGAAAGAAGCTTATAATGACATAGTTTTTGTATCCGCTGTAAGAAGTCCTATGGGAAAGTTTGGTGGCACACTCAGAGATATGCCAGTATATGAATTAGGTGGACATGTAATTAAAGAAGCTCTAAAAAGATGTTGTATTCTACCCCATGAGATTGATGAAGCGATTTTAGGTAATTGCAGGCAGGCTGGAAATGGTCCAAATCCCGCAAGGAGTGCAATTCTTTTAGGTGGAGTAGACAAAAAAGTGCCAGCAAATACTGTAAATATGGCATGTCCATCGGGTATGCTCAGTATGTATTATGCTATAAGAGCAATAAAAGATGGTTCAAATATTGTTCTGTGTGGCGGTATGGAGAGTATGAGTACAATACCTTATCTATTAAAAAATGTAAGGTGGGAAGGCTTCAGGATGGGTGACAGGGTTCTTATGGATGGTTGGGGAGACAGTATTGATCCCATTGTTAATATGGGCATGGGTATGACGGCGGAAAATCTTGTGGAAAAATATGGATTGAAAAGGGAAGAATTAGATGAATTTGCTGTTGAGAGTCATTTGAAAGCAGCTAAAGCAAAGAATAGTGGTTATTTTAAAGAAGAGATTGTTCCAATACCGGTTAAAACAAAAGATGGGGGTGAGATTATTTTTTCAGAGGATGAATCTATAAGGGAAGACACGAATTTAGATAAAATGGCTAAAATTCCTCCTGCTTTTAAAAAAGGGGGATGTGTTACAGCGGGTAACTCCTGTGGTCTTACAGATGGTGCTGCAATGCTTGTTGCTATGAAAAGAGATGTGGCTAGGGCTCGTGGACTGAAGCCCCTTTTCTCATTGGTAAATTTTGCCCAAACGGCTTGTGAAAATGCATATATGGGAGAAGGACCTGGGTATTCAATTCCCATGGTGCTGGAAAAATCAGGCCTGACACTTAATGATATTGACTTAATAGAGGTCAATGAAGCCTTTGCAGCACAGATGCTTACAAATGAGAGGATGCTTAAATGGGATAGAAGTAAAGTTAATATAAATGGTGGGGCTATTGCTCTAGGACATCCAACAGGTTGTAGCGGTGCAAGGATAGTAGTTACTCTTTATTATTCTTTAAAAAGACTGGATAAAGAACTAGGACTTGCAGCAATTTGTGGTGCCGGTGGTGTAACTACCGCGTGCATCATAAAAAGAGAAAGTTAATCTACATATTTTTAAAAAGTCTTTTTAATAGGGAGGTATATATGATTGATCTTAAAGGTAAGGTTGCTCTTGTAACAGGAGGTTCAAGGGGTATTGGTGCTGAGATAGTTAAAACATTAGCTAAATGTGGGGCTGACCTGGCATTTAATTATGTAAAAAGTGAGGATAAGGCACTTTCTTTAAAAAAAGAAATTGAAGATATGGGCAGAAGGTCGTTTATTTATAAGTGTGATGTTGTTGACTACCAGGATGCTGAGAATATGGTCAAAGAAGTTATTGCAAACCTTGGGGGGATACATATATTGGTTTGCAATGCTGGGGTCAACTGGGATGGCGTACTCTGGAAAATGACACCCGAGCAATGGAATAGAGTCATCTCAGTTGATCTAACTGGTACTTTTAATTTTATGAGGGCAGTAGCACCTATTTTTAAAGAACAAAATTATGGGAAAATCGTTAATATAACCTCTATTAATGGTTTAAGGGGTAAGTTTGGACAGACGAACTACTCAGCAGCCAAATCAGGTGTTCATGGTTTAACAAAAGCAGCTGCTAAAGACTTAGGGAAATTTGGTATAAATGTTAATGCTGTAGCACCGGGTTTTATATTAACAGAAATGGGCGAATCCATGCCCGATGAATTCAAAAAAATAGCTATTGAAGAAAGTGCATTAAAAAGACCTGGACTTCCAGAGGATGTGGCAAACCTTGTAGCTTTTCTTGTATCTGATTTGGCTAAACACATAACTGGTGAGATCATTAAAGTAGATGGTGGGCAATATATTTAGTTTTTTAATAACAGGGAAGCCGTTAAAAAAATTTAGCCCTTGTAACTAAAATTTGAGAGTGAGAGAAGATGCTGGAATTTAAAAAGGTTATGGAGAGAACATTTATGGTTGATTCAGAGGGGAAGCTATTTGAACAAATAATAGAACAAAGGGTAGATCCTTTAACAGGAAATGTTGCTTCTATAAATACTTTTTTGAGCGAAAAAGCAAAGGCATTTCTGGGAAACTCTGATATTGAAGTAATGAAAGAATTAGAATCTAAAACTAAAGAGAATTGCCCTTTTTGCCATGTCTTTGAGAAGGGAACGAAGTATGTGAAATCTTTTTGTCCAGAGGGTCACTTTGTACTTGAAAATAGCGTAGCAATGCCAAATCTATTTTCCAAGTGTACCTTTGATTCTGTGTTAATAATCAACTATAAAAATCATACTCTCTTCCCTAAAAAAATAGATACTCATGATTTTGCAAATTCCATAACTTTAGCAAAAGAAATTTTAGAGAGGGCATTGCAATATGATAAGGAGCTTGTTCATCACATTTTAGGTATGAATTTTCTTAATCCCGGTGGTTCAAGTGTACCCCATCCTCATTTTCAGTTACACATAAGAAAGATCCCCTATTCAGGGGTCGATAGAATAATAGAACTTTCGAAAATATATTTTAAAAACAGTGGAGAAAATTTTTGGCAGTGTCTTTACAATGAAGAGAAAAAAAAATCGGAAAGATTTATTGCTGAAGAGGGTGATGTTTTTTGGTTAGCTCCCTTTTCCCCTTCCCATCAGAGAGAGATATGGGGTATTTTGAAGGGAAAATCAAGCTTATTAGATATTAACAAAGAGGATATACAAAATTTTGCAAGGGGTATTTCCAAGATTGTCTCTTATTATGAGGATATAAATAATCATCCCTTTACTTTTGCCTTTTTTTCATCACCAGATCCTGAAAGGAGAGATTATTTTTGGCTTCAATTAAGAATATGTTCCAGGCCAGCTTTCAAAAATCTTTATAGCAATTATGATACATGGTTTGCCCCTAAATTTGTTGGCGATGAGGCACATACAACAGCGCCTGAAGAATATGCAAAACAGTTAAGAGAAAAATGGAACTTATTATAGAAGGAGGGAAAAATGTTTGAGTATATTAGATACAAAAAAGAAGGACGGATTGCTGAAATAGTTATTAATAAGCCACCTTACAATGTGCTTGACATTAAAACAATGGATGAAATCAATTCCGCCCTTGATGATGTTAAGATTTCACAGAGTGAATTAAATGTATTATTAATAACATCAGAAGGAGATAAGGCTTTTTCAGCTGGTGTTGATGTGGCTGACCATACAAAGGATAAGATGGAGAAGATGCTTGATTCTTTCCATGGCATTTTCAGAAGGCTTGAAATGCTTGACATTGTGACAGTCGCAGGTGTTAAAGGTGCAGCGCTTGGTGGGGGATGTGAACTTGCAATAGGATGTGATTTAATAGTTTGTGCAGATAATGCAAAATTTGGACAGCCAGAGATAAAATTAGCAGTTTTTCCACCTGTTGCTATTACCTATCTAACCCAGATAGTGGGAAGAAAGAGGGCTTTTGAAATAATAGTTCTTGGTGAGAATATAGGGGCTGAAGAAGCAAAGGTTATGGGGCTTGTAAATCAGGTATTTTCTCTTCAAAATTTTAATGAAAAATTAAAAGAGTATTTAGAGAAATTTGAATCAATGAGTGGTTCTGCATTAAAGGTTACCAAGCAAACCTTTAAAAAAGCTTTAAATTTTGATTTTGAAAGAACACTATCCATAGCAGAAGCATTGTACATAAAAGATTTGATGAGCTTAGATGATGCTAATGAGGGGATCAACTCATTTTTGGAGAAAAGAAAGCCCCTTTGGAGACATAAATAGTATTTGAAAACAGGGGAATAAAAAAATTTTTGAAAAGGGGGGTAACATGGCAGTAGATAAAATAAAAACTTATCAGATGATAGAACCGGGAAAATTATTAAAAACAGAGATACCAAAACCAGAACTCAAAGAAGATGAAGTTTTGGTGGAGATTAAAGGTTGTGGTGTTTGTCATACAGATCTTAGCTACTTTTATCAAGGTGTGCCCACTGTAACAAAACCCCCATTGACACTTGGGCATGAGATTTCTGGGGTTATTGTTGAGGGCAAAGGGGAGTTAATTGGTAAAGAAGTTATAATTCCAGCAGTTATGCCATGTAATAGTTGTCCAATCTGTGCAAAGGGGAGAGAAAATAGATGCCTCAACCAAAAAATGCCAGGAAATAGTTTAGGTATTTACGGTGGGTATTCCAGTCACATACCTGTACCTTACAGAGATCTATGTTTTATTGAAAATAGAAAAGATTTTCCCATTGAAGTTCTTGCAGTTGTTGCAGATGCAGTAACTACCCCATACCAGGCAGCTTTAAGAGGGGGGTTAGAGGTTGGTGATTTAGTAATTGTTATAGGTGCAGCTGGTGGTGTTGGAACCTATATGACACAAATGGCAAAGGCTTTTGGTGCTAAATGTGTTATTGGTTTTGATATTGCAGAAGAAAAGCTTGAAAATATGAAAAATTATGGACTTGATTATGCTATAAACCCAAAGGACAGGGATATAAAAGAATTGAAAGAAATTTTTAAAAACATATGTAAGGAAAATGGTTATCCTTCAAATTATGGCTGGAAAATATTCGAGTGCACAGGTACTAAACCAGGGCAGGAGTTAGCTTTAGAATTTCTTTCCTTTATTGGTAGACTTGTAGTTGTAGGATATGGACCTCATAAAATTGAATATATGATCTCAAAACTGATGGCCTTCGATGCTGAAATTATAGGCACATGGGGTTGTCCCCCAAAACATTACAACAACGTTTTAAAACTTGTTCTTGATGGAAAAGTTCAGATAAAACCCTTTGTAGAAATAAGACCTATGAGCCAAATTGAAGAGGTTTTTGAATTAGCTCACCACGGTAAATTAACAAAAAGAGTGGTCTTAACCCCCGATTTTTAATAAAACTTCCCCTCCCCACCGCAGATAGGTAAGCAAATATTATTTGCTTCCTATCTGATTTTTTAACATTGTTTGATTTTAAAGTCATTTTTATTGGTAATTTTTAACCACAAACAATGGTTATATTTAATCAAATATAAAACAACGTTTAATTAAATAATGTGGAAAAATAATTGTTTCAATTCATTTTTTGTTGTAATATTCAAATCAAAGCCCTTGGCATAAGGGTTGCTTAGAAATGGACACCTATTTAATAAAAAATAAACGATGTTAATTAAGGAGGATAAAATGGGATTAGAATGGATTCCAAGAGATAATGAATTGAAAAATCACTCTCTTTTTGGTGATGAACATTTTGGAAAAGAAGCACCATGTACAATTTATGAGAAAAGGCCATTGAAAGATCCTGATGGTAGAATAGTTGAAGATTTGTATGTGTCCTGGATTATATTAAATAACCCTGCCCAGTACAATTCTTACACTACAGAAATGGTGAAGGGTGTTATTGCAGGTTTTCAAAAAGCTTCGTCTGATAGATCTGTTGTAGCAGTTGTATTTACAGGTGTTGGTGATAAAGCTTTTTGCACGGGTGGTAATACGGTTGAGTATGCATATTACTACTCAAAACGACCTAATGAGTATGGCGAATATATGGATCTTTTTAATGCCATGGTTGATGGGATTCTTAACTGCAAAAAGCCAGTTATATGCAGGGTTAATGGTATGCGCGTTGCAGGGGGACAGGAAATAGGTATGGCATGTGATATCTCAGTGTCGTCTGATTTAGCAGTCTTCGGTCAGGCTGGTCCAAAACATGGGTCCGCTCCGGATGGTGGAGCAACGGATTTTTTACCATGGTACCTTTCTATGGAAGATGCTATGTGGAACTGTGTATCCTGTGAGGTCTGGAGTGCTTATAAGATGAAATTTAAGGGGTTAATTTCAAAAGTTGTGCCTGTTTTGAAAAAAGATGGGAAATGGGTTAGAAATCCTCTTGTTATAACTGAAGATTTTATTAGAGATGGGGAAATTGTCTATGGAGAGAATAAAACAGGAGAGGAACTTGAAAAAGGTAAAGCCTTGATGAAAGAATGTACAGTGGATTTTGAACTCCTTGATAAAGCGGTTGATGAAGTAGTCTGGAAATTTGCCAATCTGTTCCCCCAATGTTTGATGAAATCAATCGATGGAATTAGAAGTAAGAAAAGGTATTTCTGGGATATACTTAAAGTGCCAAATCGCTACTGGCTTGGTGCTAATATGAACTATGAAGCTTTTCCAGGCTTTACAGCCTTTTCCACAAGGAAAATAACTGGTCATGATCTTGTTGATTTCATAAAGTTTAGGCAGTTAATTGCTAAAGGTGCTTTAGCTGATGATACCACTTGGGAAGAGATATTGCCAAAGCCAAAAAAGTAGTCTATTAATAATAGTTGGGTAGGATTGTAAATGATAATTGATTTTCATTTTCATTTAGCAAGGAGAAACGAGCTTTACAGAGATGTTTACCAGTTTTGTGAAAAGGTATGGGAAAAGGAAGGGGGAAGCTTTCTTGATATTGTAAACGGTGATATAGATGAATATTTAAAATCACAGGGTGTAGATTATGCTGTTGGCCTTGCAGAGATAAGTCCAATTACAACAGGCATAATAGATAATGAAGAAGTAATTGAAATTTGTAAGCGAAATAAAAGGCTTATTCCTGGTGGCAATATAAATCCCTATATGGTAAGAAGTGTTAGAGAGGAAGTTAAAAGACTGCATAAAATGGGGATAAGAGTTATAAAGCTATATCCCACTTATCAGTATTTTTATCCCAACGAAAGCTTCCTCTATCCCCTTTATGATGCAGCTCAACAGCTGGAAATACCAGTAATGTTTCATACAGGCAGCTCTATTTTCAAAGGGGCAAGAATTAAGTATGGTGATCCCACTTTTCTTGACGATGTGGCTGTAGATTTCCCTGAGTTAAAGATTTTACTTGTTCATGGAGGGAGAGGGTTCTTTTATGACAGGGCTTTTTTTCTTGCCAAACTTCACAAGAACGTTTATTTGGAAATATCAGGATTGCCGCCTCAGAATCTCTTGAAATACTATCCTGATATGGAAAAGATTGCTGAAAAAATTATTTTTGGCAGTGATTTTCCAAGTACTGGGAATGTGAAGAAACTTATTGATATGATTAAAAAACTTCCATTGAGTACGGAAAGTAAAAAGAAGATTTTAGGTGAAAATGCAAAAAAAATTTTGAAATTAAATGGAGGGAAAAAAATATGAAGTATGCAATAGTAGGGGCTGGAGCTCTAGGAGGCACTTTTGGGGCAGTTATGACCCTGAATGGTGCTGAGAATGTCTGGCTTGTGGAAGTTGATAAACCGAGAGTGGATCTTATAAAAAAAGAGGGGATCAATATAACATTACCTGATGGTTCAAAACACAACGTAAAAGTAAAAATAACAGGTGATCCAGAAGAGGTTGGCATTTGTGATGTTGTGCAAATTTCAGTCAAAGGTTTTCATACTGAATCTGCCGTTCAAATGAGTAAGCCCATGATAGGACCAGATACATATCTATTGTCTGTACAAAATGGACTTGGTAATCTCGAAATAATATCAAAGTATGTTGGACCTGAGAGAACTATAGGTGGGGTTACTGCTCATAGTGCGCAACTTCTTGGACCAAACGAAATAAGATATGTTGGTGGTATGGGATATATATATGTTGGCAGAATTGATGCAAAAGAAGACCCAAAGGTAAATGCGATTGCAGAATTTTTAACTAAATATGGTTTTAAAACAGATGTAAGTAAGGAGCCGATTGAAATACCCATATGGAGAAAACTAATTGCCAATGTTGCCTGTAATGCCTTTCTAGCAGTTACAGGTATGACAGGTAATGAAGCGTTAGCCTGTGAAGATGCTAAAGATTTTATAAAAACTGTTGCTGAAGAAATGGCTAAAGTTGCGCATGCTAAGGGATTTACTTTCGATGTCTTTAATAATCCCGGTGAATTTGCTCTTAAAGCATTAAGCGGGGTTAAAGATAATAAAGTATCAACTTTACAGGATTTAGAAGCGGGGAGAAAAACAGAGATAGACAATTTAAATGGTGCTATAGTAGAGCTGGGAAAAAAGTTTGGGATTGAAACACCATACAATTTAGCATTGGTGAAGATGGTTAAATCTATTGAAGCAAGAAATGCTATGAGAAAAAATAAGCAATAAAAGATGCTTGCAAGTGAAACATATTCTGAGTGAAAAAGGAGGTTAATAAATGAGAAAAGTTTGTATTATAGCAGGTGGGATGTCCCAATGGGGTATCAGGCAGGCGACCTTAAGAGAAATGTTTCAAGAAGCTGGTAAAGCGTGTTTTGAGGACAATCCAATGGTTACAAATAAAGACATTGATGGGCTCATTGTCGCGTCGGCATATACGGAAAGGCTTGCAACTCAAACACATTTAGCACCTTTAATAGCAGAATCCTTAGGTATAAAAACAAGAAGTGTATGTGCCCGAGTAGAGCTTCTTTGTGCCAGTGGATCCAGTGCAATAATAATGGCTTACGGATTGATTAAGTCTGGGGTTGCAGATGTTGTAATGGTGGCAGGGGGCGAAAAACTAAACACCCCCCAAAAATGGGAAGCATTTTACAGTCAGTTATGCTCAGTTGATCATGATTTTGATGGTGCTCATGGTTTAGGTCTTCCACCAGCAGCGCTTGCAATGGTAGCAAAACTTCATATGAAAAAGTATGGGACAACAGAAGAGCAGATGGCGATGGTTTCAGTTAAAAATAGAAGAAATGGTATTAATAATCCAAAAGGTCAGTTTAGAGAATGTATCGATTTAAATACTGCAATGTGTGCGAAAGTAGTTGCAAAGCCACTCAAACTATATGACTGCTGTCCTTTGACAGATGGTGCAGCGGCAGTGATTTTAGCCTGTGAAGAGAAAGCTAAATATTTAACTGATAGACCCCTAGTTTATAT
Organism: uncultured bacterium; assembly: GCA_938045315.1. Classification (GTDB taxonomy): domain Bacteria; phylum CALINM01; class CALINM01; order CALINM01; family CALINM01; genus CALINM01. The sequence continues at coordinate 15,489 of CALINM010000050.1, forward strand.
TATGGGTACTGGGCAGTGTACTCTTTATAATGCTTCTGCAAATAAGGTAGACTGGACAAGTTGGGAAGCACTAAGAATTGCATCTCAGAAAGCTTATAAAGAGGCTGGTATTACACCAGATCATATAAAGGTAGCGCAGACCCATGATTGCTTTACCATATCTGAAATTATCGAATATGAAGAGCTGGGCTTTTGTAAAAAGGGAGAGGGTGGTCCCTTTGTAGAGTCCGGGCAGTCAGATTTTGGTGGAAAAGTTGCTGTGAATACAGATGGTGGGCTTCTTTCCTGTGGCCATCCCTTTGGGGGTACTGGTATAAGACAGGCAATCGAGATTATGAAACAACTGCAAGGCAGGGCTATGAGAAATGTAGAAGATGCCCAGTTTGGATTGACACAGAACTTCAGTGGTATGATAGCAGCACAAACAGTACTTGTTTATGGGAGGGAAATATGAGAGGCATTTCGAGGTTAGAAGGTAAATATGCTGTAACAATGGATCTCTATCCACCACAAGGTAAGGAATTTACAAGAATTCAGCCTTTTTTTGACAATTTAAGGCAAAATAGATTCACAACCACCAAATGTAAAAAATGTGGAAAACTCTCTTACCCACCAAGGGTTATATGCCCTGAATGTTTATCAGAAGATTTAGAATGGGTTGATTTGCCAAAGGAAGGAACAGTTGTGGAGTCTGTTGTTGAGGAAATTGGAGTCCCAATAGGTTTTGAAACACCTTTAGTGCTTGCCATGGTCGAAATACCTGGCGCTTTTACTTTTATTGTAAGAATTATAAATTGCAAACCTGGAGCACTTCAAGCGGGTGATAAAGTTAGACTTAGTGTTTTTGAAGTAGAGCCTTTTCCTGCTGAGTTTGGAAGAGAGACTGTTGAAATAGCAAGGGTTTATTTTGCTTTTGAGCCTGTAGATCCAGAGAAAAGGATAAATTAAGAATATTACTGTTATGTTTAATTACTATTAATGCAGGGTATTGACTTTAAAATTTAAAAGGGAGAGATTCGAAAATAAAATGGATTATTTAGGGTTTTTAAATGAGATTGCTAAGAGTAGAAAAGTTATTGGTTACTTTGACACATATTTCCCGGAAGAATTTGCCTATGCCATGGGGCTTCATCCAGTAAGAATAATGAGTGATGATGAGGAACCAGTTAGGGCTAATGAGTTTTTGCAGGGGTTTTGTTGTCCCTATGCAAAAAATATACTTGAACAGGCACTGAAGAAGAAGCTTAATTTTTTATCTGCTGCTATTTTTACAAGATATTGTGATTCATTAAGGGGCGTTTATGAGGTGTGGAAATCAGAAAAACTGAGCCCTGTTGTTGAGTTTATAAGATATTCACAGGTTGTAAGGGAAACGGCAAAGGATTACCTGAGTTTAGAGTTTAAGGATGTTTTTAATAGAGTAAAAAAAGCACTGGGATGTGATTATGATTATGATAGCCTTAAATATGCCATATCAAAAGTTAATAAGAAGAGAAAAGCTCTTCAAAGACTTTATTCAATGAGGAAGGAAGGGAAATTAAATATTTCATCTGAAGATTTTTATAAAACAGTCTTTTCGTCTACCTGGAAGCCCATCGATGAGTTTTTAAAAAGCTGTGAAGCTTTATTTTTACGAAACAATTCTGTAAACGTGAATTTTGATGATAAAAAAGTTGTACTCTCAGCCACAGAACTTGATAATTTAAATTTTTTCAAGTTACTTGATGAAATAGGATTTTTCATAGTTAGTGATGATATAGCCAGTGGAACGAGATATGTAAAAGATTTTGTATCTGAGGAGGGTGATACACTTGATGATCTCATTGAAAATATCGCTTTAAGATACATAATGAAACCGCCATGTTCTGTAAAAGATCCTTCGGATAGGAGGATTGATGAGCTTATAGAAGAGGTTAAAACAAGCGGTGCGAAGGGTGTTATTTTTTTCAGAACCAGGTTCTGCGATTCTGAAGGCATAGAATATGCATTTATAAAAAGAAGGTTAGAAACTGAAAAAATTCCCCATTTATATATTGAAAGTGACCACAGGCTTTCAAATTACCAACAGCTAAGAACAAGATTGGAAGCCTTTTATGAACAAATAGTGGGGATTTAACAGGATAATGGGGGAATACTAAGTAGTTTAAAGAAGAAAAAGGAGATCTGATGGGAAAAAGATTGAAGGCCACAGAGAGTCTAAAAAGGTTGATAAAAAACTACTACGATGAGTATTTTTCCTGGGCAAAGGAAGGCAAGCCTACAGCATGGCTTAATGTGGGTGTGCCCTGTGAAGTATTTTATGCTATGGATGTTTTCCCCTTTTATCCCGAAAACTATGGTGCCATGTGCGGTGCTCAAAAGGTAACACCAGAACTTTCTCAAATAGCAGAATATCAGGGTTTTACGAACGATATATGTTCCTATGCGAGGGCGAATATTGGCTCACTCCTTTCCAAAAAAGGTCCTGTGGGAGAGCTTCCAATTCCCACTATTCAGGTGGAGACTACTAATTCTTGCATAATGATTATGACCTGGTGGAGGGCGGTGGAAAAATTGTTTAATGTCCCCACATTTGTTATAGATGCTCCATTGGTAAAGATGGATTCTGAAGGTCATCATCTTGATTATATGGAAATGGAACTTAAAAGGATGATTGATTTTATAGAAGAAAAAACGGGCAATAAATTTGATAAAGATAGGTTTACAGAGATTGTTAAAATCTCAAATGAAGGCAAAAGGTTATGGGCAGAAATACTGGAACTTAGAGCAAATGTCCCATGCCCGATGAATGCGGGAGATATATTTACACATATGTTTCCCATGGTAGCATTAAGGGGTACACCCCCATATGTGGAGCATTTAAAATTTCTGAGAGACGAACTGAAGGAGAGAATTACCAATAGAGATTTTCCTGTTCCCCATGAAAAAGTGAGGCTCCTCTGGGACAATCTTCCCATATGGTTTGACTTAAGACTTTTTGATGAACTTGAACAGTATGGGATAATATTTGTCATCGATACCTACACACAGGCCTGGGGCCCTCGCTTTATGGGTATAGTGGATGAAGAAAATCCTATTAGAAGCTTCGGGTATTATTTAGGTTCAGGATTTCTGAATGTACAGATTGAGAGAAGATGGCAACTTATGCAGGATTTAATCAAAGAATACAAAGTTGATGGTGTTGTCTTCCATTCCGATAGAAGTTGTAAACCCTACTCCCTTGTTCAACCAGAACTTTCAAAATTAATAAGGGATAATCTTAGTGTTCCCTCATTGATAATAGAGTCTGATCACAATGACCAGAGTGGTTATGATAGAAATCGTGTAATAGAAAGAATAAAAGAGTTTAGTCAAATGATAGAAATGGGGAGGAAATAAAATGGGATGGGTAACAATTGGTGAAATAATCAAGATGTTTGCAGAAAGAACACCTAATAAGGTAGCTACCCTTGATAAAAGGAGAAAACTAACATTTAAAGAGTGGAATGAAAGAGCAAACAAGATTGCCAATGCTTTGATGGGGCTTGGCATTGGGAAGGGCGATAGAGTAGCTGTTCTTGCATATAATTGCATTGAGTGGATGGAAATTTATGCTGCTGCAGCAAAAGGTGGCTTTATAGTAGTGCCTGTGATGTTTCGGCTTGCCCCTCCTGAGATGAAATATGTAATTAATCATTCAGGTGCAAAAGCACTGATATATTCAGAAGATTTTAACGATACAGTGAATCTATTAAGCAGGGATATTCCTGAAGTTAAAGTCTATGTGAAGTTTAATGGCATCGAATGTGAATGTGGATGTGAGGATGAGACAACCTATCTATATGAAGGATTGATTGAAAAGGCAAGTTTTGATGAACCTGATGTTAATGTTACCAGTAAAGATATTTGGATAATCATGTACACAGGTGGTACAACGGGTCTGCCAAAGGGTGTTATTAAAACCCATGAATCTCTGATAGCTCAATTCTTAGTCACTGCTTATGAAAAGGGATTTATCGAAACGGATATTGGTATGGTTGTAATGCCCCTTTGTCATATTAATTCAGTTTATTATGGCTTTACTTTCACATATATTGGAGCAACATGTTATGTATATCCCATGCGAAGTTTCGACCCTGAAGACTTACTAAAAACAATCTCAGAAGAGAGGATAACATTTACTTCCCTTGTGCCAACTCATTATATAATGATTCTCGCTTTACCAGATAATGTAAAATCAAAGTATAACGTTGATTGTATAAAGAAGCTGCTTTGCTCTTCTGCACCAGTTAGAAGGGACACAAAACTTAAGATCTTAGAGTTTTTCAAGAATTCACAACTTTTTGAAGCCTATGGCTCCACCGAGGCAGGTATTGTAACGATTTTAAGACCCCATGAACAATTGATAAAGCTTGGATCTATTGGAAGAGAGGTTATAGGTATTGACAGAATCAAGCTGCTTGATGAGAATGGTAATGAAGTTCCAGTGGGTGAGGTGGGCGAACTATATTCAAGGGGGCCTATGATGTTTTCAGGTTATTGGAATGAGCCTGAAAAAACAGCGAAAGCTTTTAGGGGTGAGTATTTTAGTGCTGGTGATATGGCTTATAAAGATGAAGATGGCTTTTTTTACCTTGTAGATAGAAAGGCCAACATGATTATAACGGGTGGGGAAAATGTTTATCCCTCGGAAGTAGAAAATGTTGTAGGATCACATCCTGCAGTGAAAGACGTAGCAGTTATAGGGGTACCCCATGAAAAATGGGGTGAACAGGTTACAGCGGTTGTAGTATTGCATGAGGGTAAATCAGCAACTGCTCAAGAAATAATTGAACATTGCAGGGGAAAGATTGCGGGATTTAAGATACCCAAAGAGGTTATTTTCATAAAGGACGAAGAGATGCCAAGAAGCGGAGCAGGTAAAATATTGCACAGGGTATTAAGGGAAACATACGGAAAAGAGATGAGGAGATAAGCCTGTAAAGGAAATGGAAGCTAATGAGAAAATGGTTTGTTTTAAACTAAATAGAGGGAGGTAATATGGGAAACTATAATTTTTTGACAATTGAAAGGGATGAAGCGGTCGCAATTATTAAAATGAACAGGCCACCAACAAATCCTATTAACAGGGATTTTGTTGAGGAAATAAATAGTGCATTTGAAGAACTTAAAACTGAAGATGACTCAAAAACAATAATAATAACAAGTGCTATTGAAAAATTTTTTGTTGCTGGAGCAGACATAAAGATGATTGCAAATATGACAGAAAAGGATGCTGATGAGGTTACTGCATTTTTTCAGGAAACCTTCCAGAAAATAAATGAATTAGAGAAAATTGTCATTGCCGCTATAAATGGGTTTGCTTTAGGTGGAGGGTGTGAGCTGGCACTTGCTTGTGATTACAGATTTATGGCAAGGGGTGATTATAAAATTGGACTTCCAGAAGTAACCCTGGGTATCATCCCGGGCGCTGGTGGGATCCAAAGACTGGGAAGATTAATGGGACCAAAAGCATTAGATTTATTAATAAATAAAACTATGCTCAGTCCCGAGGAAGCACTTAATGTGGGACTCATAGATGCTTTATATGAACCACAGGATTTAATGATTGAGACAGTAAGGTTTGCAAAAAAGTTGTCAAAGGGAGCTACAAAAGCTATGGGTATCATAAAAAGATGCTTGAATAGGGGTTTTGATTTAAATATCAGAGATGGCTTAAGGCTTGATAAAGATGGGTTTGTGGAGGTGTTTAAAACAGCTGATGCAAAAGAAGGTTTAAATGCCTTTATTGAGAAAAGAAAACCAGTTTTTACAGGTAAATAAAACTAAATTGAGGAGGGAGCTATGGAGTTAAGCGATATCAAAATAATTGGTGTATGTGGGAGTGGGTCAATGGGTGCAGGAATTATTCAGGTTGCAGCTCAAACGGGGTTTACTGTGAAGGTGCTGGAGGCTAATGAACAGGCAATTTCAAGGGGAAAATCAATTATTGAAGGTGGTTTGAAAAAGCTCGTTGATAAAGGTAAGATGGCGCCTGAAGAAAGAGATGCGGTGATTTCGAGAATTACATTTTATACCGATGCATCTAATTTAAATGATGTGGATTTTATAATTGAGGCAGTTTTTGAAAATATGGATGTGAAGAAAGAACTCTTTCAAAGACTGGACAAAGTTACAAAGGATAATGTAGTCTACGCAAGTAATACATCATCACTTTCTATAACTGAAATGGCATCTTTCTGTAAAAGACCGAATAAGTTTATAGGTATGCACTTTTTTAATCCAGTGCCTGTGATGAAGCTTGTTGAGATAATTCCAGCACTTCAGACAGATGAAGATACAATTAAACTTGCAAGGGGATTGGCAGAAAAATTTGGCAAAACAACTGTTCTCTGCAAGGATACCCCTGGGTTTATAGTTAATAGACTTCTTGTTCCAATGATGCTTGATGCAGCAAGATTGTATGAAGCAGGCATAGCTTCGGCGGAAGACATAGATAATGCTATGGTTTTAGGTACAAATATGCCAATGGGGCCATTAAAACTTATGGATTTTACGGGTGTAGAAATTGCTTATTACGTGGGAAACATCTTCTATGAATATACAAAAGACCCAAGATTTAATCCACCAGATATAATGAGAAAGATGGTAAAAGCAGGATACCTAGGCATGAAAACAGGTAAAGGTTTTTATGATTATACAAAAAAAGATTAAAGGAGGAGGTAGAAAATGCCGATATGGAGCAACGTTGAAACATTAAGCAGGGATGAGTTAAGAAAAATACAGTCTCAAAGACTAAGACATGTTTGTGAGAGGGTCTATGAGAGAGTCCCTTTTTACAAAAAAGCTTTTGATGAGAAGGGCATAAAACCTTCGGATATCAAGTCCATAGATGATATAGTAAAACTACCTTTTACTACAAAGGCTGATCTAAGGGATAACTACCCTTTCAACCTTTTTGCTGAACCCCTTTCAAATATTGTAAGAATCCATGCTTCATCAGGTACCACTGGTAAGCCCACTGTTGTTGGTTACACGAGATATGATATCGAAATGTGGGCAGAAGCGATGGCCAGAACAATGAGTGCAGCGGGTGTAACAAAATACGATATTGTGCAAAATGCCTATGGTTATGGTCTTTTTACTGGTGGACTTGGTGCCCATTATGGTGCAGAAAAGATTGGTGCGGCAGTTATTCCCATATCTGGTGGGCAGACACAAAAACAGATAATGCTAATGCAAGATTTTGGTAGTACTGTGCTTTGCTCTACTCCATCATTTGCACTTTATATTTATGATGAGATGCAGAGAATGGGTATAAATCCCCTTTCATTAAAATTAAGAGTAGGTATTTTTGGTGCTGAGCCCTGGACAGATGCAATGAGAAAGGATATCGAAAAACATCTTAATATTAAAGCAATCGATATATATGGTTTGAGTGAGATTACAGGTCCTGGTGTATCCTTTGAGTGTGAAGAAGCCCAAAGTGGTCTTCATGTAAATGAGGATCTCTTCTATCCAGAGATAATTAACCCTGATACGGGCGAGCCATTACCATATGGTGAAGAGGGTGAGCTAGTTCTAACCACCCTTGCAAAAGAAGGGATTCCCCTAATTCGCTACAGAGTTAAAGATATTACTAAACTAAATCCCGAAAAATGTATCTGTGGTAGAACATTTGTCAGAATGGATAGGGTACGTGGTAGAAGTGATGATATGTTAATAATTCGTGGTGTGAATGTATTCCCCTCTCAAGTTGAATCAGTTCTTTTAAAATCTCCAGAAATAGCTCCCCATTATATGATTATAGTAGATAGGAAAGGCAGACTTGATGAAATGACTGTTCAGGTTGAGGTAACACCGGAATTTGCGGAAAAGTATTGTAAAACTATGTTATCTGAGGATGGTAAGAAGTTTGCCGGTGAAAATGATGAGATGAGAAAATTGAAAAACATTGCTCAGAAAAACATAAAAGAAATTATTGGTGTAAATACAAACATTGTTCTTATGCCACCCCAGACCATTCAGAGAAGTGAAGGTAAAGCAAAAAGGGTGATAGATAATAGACCTAAAGAATAAATGGAGAATAAATGGGTAAAAGGATTTAAAAGGTGGCAAATGATTAAAGAATATATAAAACTTAGGAGGCTAAATGAAAGTAATTCTCTCAGGCAATGAAGCAATAGCGAGGGGCTTCTATGAAGGAGGGGGTAAGGTTGTTTCTTCCTATCCGGGAACTCCTTCAACAGAAGTAACTGAAACACTTGCTGAAAGTTACAAAGATAAAGGGATTCATGTGGAATGGGCAGCAAATGAAAAAGTAGCCTTTGAAGTAGCTATAGGTGCTTCCCTATCTGGTGTGCGTTCTATGGCATGTATGAAGCATGTGGGTGTTAATGTGGCAGCTGATCCTCTTATGACAGTGGCTTATACGGGCGTTAATGGCGGTTTGATACTTATGGTTGCTGATGATCCTGGCATGTTTAGTTCTCAGAATGAACAGGATAGTAGGCACTATGCAAGATTTGCCAAGATACCCTGTTTAGAGCCCTCAGATGCTCAGGAAGCAAAAGATTTTGTAAAAAAGAGTTTTGAGATAAGTGAAATGTTTGATACCCCCGTGATTTTGAGGACCACCACAAGAATATCTCATTGTAAAAGTGTTGTTGAACTAAAGGATGGAGAGATAATTGAAGGCAGAGGGCTACAAAGGGATTTTCAAAAGTATGTAATGCTTCCTGTAAACGCACAAAAGAGGCATGTTTTTGTTGAAGAGAGGCTTAAAAAATTAAAAGAGTTTGCAGAAACGACGGAACTTAATATTTGGGAAAGGGGATCATCAGCCCTTGGTATAATCACCAATGGTATATCCTATCAGTATGCAAAAGAAGCTTTCCCGGAAGCATCCTTTTTAAAATTGGGAATGACATGGCCGCTTCCTGAAAATAAAATTAAAGAGTTTGCCAGAAGCGTAGAAAAACTAGTAGTTATAGAAGAGCTTGATCCCATTATAGAGGATACTATTAAAGCGATTGGAGTTGAGGTACATATTGGCAAAAATAGGTTTCCCCTTTGTGGAGAGTATAGTAAGACCCTTGTTTACGAGATTGTATCAGGGGAAAAAGTAGAAAAGAAGGAGCCATTAACAAACTTAACAAAGAGACCACCAACATTCTGCCCTGGCTGTTCCCATAGAGGGCTTTTTACAGTTTTATCAAAATTAAAACCCTTTGTGTCTGGGGACATTGGTTGTTATACTTTGGGTGCTCTACCACCATTTACATCCATGCATAGTTGTATTTGTATGGGTGCGAGTGTATCGGGTGCTCATGGTATTGCGATGGGGTTAAAAACTCAAGGGATAAAAGACAAACCAGTAGCTATTATTGGAGATTCCACTTTTATACACTCCGGCATTACAGGTTTGATAAATATGGTATATAACCAGGGTGATGCGATAGTTGTAATTATGAATAATGATACAACAGGAATGACTGGCGGGCAGGAGCACCCAGGGACAGGTAGAAAGGCGACGGGGGAAGAAACAGTAAAGTTGAATATAGAGAAATTATGTCAATTGATTGGTGCAAAGAGGGTTATTGAAATTGATACTTACAACCTGAAAGAGCTTGAACAAATATTTAAAGAAGAAATGGAAAAAGAAGGTCCCAGTGTTTTAATTTCCAATGATCCCTGCGTTTTAAGATACAGGGTTTCTAAAAAACCTTTAAGCGTAAATAAAGAAAAATGTACAGCATGTAAAATGTGTCTGAAAGTAGGGTGTATAGCATTAACCTTTATTGAGAAAGCCGAGGCAAAATATACAGAGATAGATCCTTTGCTTTGCAACGGCTGTACTGTTTGTCAGCAAATGTGCAAGTTTGATGCAATCGAAGGGGGTGAAAAATGAGAGTTTTTAATGTAGTTATTGCAGGTGTAGGTGGTCAGGGTGTATTACTTACAAGCAAAATTATATCAGAAACGGCATTACTTCAGGGGTTTGATGCGAAACAAAGCGAAGTTCATGGAATGGCTCAAAGGGGTGGTAGCGTAATAAGTCATGTAAGGTTTGGTGAAAAAGTTTATTCACCCATAGTAAGTGAAGGTGAAGGAGATTTGCTTATTGGCTTTGAGCCCTTGGAGACAGCCAGATACATTCATTTTTTGAAAAAAGATGGGATAGTTTTATACAATACCTACCGGGTAAGCAGTATTACAGTTTCTATTGGGGCTGAAAAATATCCTGATGATATTGATGAAATTATTAGAAAAAATGCTAAAAATGTATTTGCCCTTGATGGCACAAAACTGGCTGTTGAAGCAGGAGACAAAAGAGCTTTGAATGTTGTATTATTAGGAGCTTCTTTAAAATTTTTACCTCTTGATAAAAACATTGTTTTAAAAGCTCTTGAAAATAGCATAAGCAAAAAAGTTTTAGCAATTAATAAGAAAGCATTCGAGTTAGGATTGGAATTTTTTAATGATATAAAATAAAATGGCATTTTATTTTGCATTGTAGTAATATAATGCTATAAAACTAAATAAGGAGGTAATTATGAAGGGAAAAGGTAGGAGTTTTTGGAAGTACTTGGTAGTGGGGCTTGCTATTGCCATTTTAGCTAAAGTAAGCTTTGCAAAGGAGCCCTACAAGATTGGTGCTATTTTCGCTGTTACGGGAGCAGCTTCGTTTTTGGGTGAGCCTGAGAAAAACACTGCTATTTTGATTATGGAACAGATTAACAAAGCGGGTGGTATTAACGGTCATCCTCTCGAGATTATTATCGAAGATTCAAAGAGCCAGGAAGCTGATGCTGTATTGGCAGCCAAAAAACTATTAGAGAAAGATAAGGTTTTAGCCATTGTTGGACCTTCAACAACAGGCGAATCTATGGCTTTGGTTCCTATTATGAACAATGCAAAAACACCACTTATCTCCTGTGCAGCTGGATATGGAATAACAAACCCTGTAAGTGAGAGGTACTGGATATTCAAAACTCCTCAACATGATCTTAGTGCAGTACAGGCAATTTATAATCATATGAAAAAGAAGGGCATCAAAAAAGTAGGAATTATCACTATTTCTACGGGGTTTGGTGATGCAGGTAGAAAGGCACTTCTCGATGAGGCACCAAAATGGGGCATAGAAATTGTTGCTGACGAGAGATATGGTCCAAAAGATAGCGATATGACAACACAATTAACAAAAATAAAAACATCGGGTGCACAGGCTGTAATAAACTGGTCAGTGGGTCCCGGGCAAGTGGTTGTAACTAAAAACTGGCATGATTTAAAACTTGGAATTCCCCTTTACCAGAGCCATGGATGGGGTAGCAAAAAGAATATTGAACTTGCAGGCAAAGCAGCTGAAGGGGTAATAGCCCCATTAGGCAGGCTGGTTGTATGGGATAAACTACCTGACAATCATCCACAAAAAGCGCTCCTTAAAAAGTATGAAACGGACTATAAAGAGAGGTTTAAAAGTGAGCCAGGCACATTTGGTGGTCACGCGTATGATGCTATTATGATGGTAGTTGAAGCACTTAAAAAAGTTGGTCCAGATAAAAGTAAGATCAGGGATTATATAGAAAAAAATATTAAGAATTGGCCTGGAACAGGTGGTATTTTTAATATGTCGGAACATGATCACTGTGGACTGGATATGAATGCCTTTGAAATGGTTGTTGTTAAAAATGGAGACTGGGAGATACTTAAAGACTAATAAATTAAAAATATGGGGACTGTATAATCAGTCCCCTCTATAAAAAAATCAAGGGGTTATTAATCAATGTTTACAGTTTTGTTACAGTTTATTTTATCGGGAATTACAGTAGGTGCCATATATGCCCTTGTAGGGTTAGGATTCAATATAATTTATAATGCCACGTCTATAATTAACCTTGCTCAGGGTGAGTTTGTAGTTATGGGTGGCCTGATTATGTGGTTTTTTTCTCAGTCCTTGCAGTTACCCTTCTTCACATCTATTATATTAACTATACTATTGGTAGGTCTTATTGGATTAATGATGGAAAGGCTGACAATAAACCCTTTAAAAAATGCTGATTTGCTACTGATGATAATGATTACTGTTGCAGTTTCAATTGTACTTCGTGGTATTCTAATGTTTAAGTTTGGTAAAGACCCATATAGTTATCCACCTTTTACTGAGGGTGAACCAATAGTTATATTAGGTGCAGTAATTCAACAACAGGTGCTTTGGGTTTTAGGAATAACCCTTACATGCATCGGTCTTATATTTCTATTTTTCAATAAAACTATGCTTGGGAAAGCAATGAGTGCTTGTGCAGTAAATCCGACTGCTGCAAAGCTAGTGGGGATAAACGTAAGTAGAATGATTATGTTATCCTTCATTTTAAGTGCAATTTTAGGAGCGATAGGTGGTATTGCGATTACACCCATATCTCTCATGGAATATGATAAGGGACCATCTCTTGCAGTAAAAGGGTTTTGTGCAGCTATCATGGGTGGACTTGGTAATGGAATGGGTGCGGTTGTTGGTGGATTTATCATTGGAATACTTGAATCCCTGACTGCGGGCTATATCCATTCGGGATTTAAGGATGCCGTAGCATTAGTAATACTTCTTGGAATTTTGTTTTTTAAACCTGCCGGTCTATTTGGTAGCAAAGCAACATTATCTGTGAGGAAGTTTTGATGAGAAAACATGTAAATTATATAGTGCTCCTTGTTTTAATAATAATTTTTCCTTTTTTAATTAAGGACAACTACACTCTTACGATAGGCATCTTTGCGGGAATTAATTCTCTTGTTGCTATGGGATTATCACTCCTTATGGGGTATGCTGGTCAGGTTTCCCTGGGACAGGCTGGTTTTTATGGTATTGGAGCCTACGTTTCGGCTATATTAGCACTTAAGTTTGGGGTTCCCGTTGTTTTATCAGCTATCGTTGCAGCACTGGTATCCGCATTTGCAGCAGTTTTGCTTGCAATTCCAGCCTTAAAATTGAAAGGACATTATTTAGCAGTGGCTACACTGGGTTTTGGTGAGATTATTTACATTATCCTTAATGAATTGGGGCCGGGGGGGCCTTCAGGCTTTGGTGATATTCCACAAGTTTCTTTCATGGGCTATAAAATGACAGGACAAATAAGTTACTTCTATCTAATATGGGGTATTGTTTTTATACTAATAATTTTTTCATACAACATAATTAATTCAAGAATTGGTCGTGCCATGAGAGCAATTCACGATACAGAAACGGGAAGTAGTGCTATGGGTGTTGATGTATCAGCTTTAAAGATAAAGATTTTTATATTGAGTGCAGTATATGCATCAATAGCAGGAAGTTTTTATGCCCATTATATAACCTTCATTAGCCCCACTACATTTTCTCTATTTCATTCAGTATTGATACTAACGATGGTGGTTATTGGGGGTGCTTCAAATCTTTTCGGGGCAGTAGTTGGAGCAATTATAATTACTGTACTTCCTGAAGCTTTAAGAAAATTTGAAGAATTAGATGTACTGGTATATGGATTAATATTAACCTTTTCACTGCTGTTTATCAGGAAGGGTATTGTTCCCACATTATTACAGAGATTGAAAAAGAAAGGGATGGCAAATGCTTAAAGTCGAGGGTATATGGAAAACTTTTGGTGGCATAACTGCATTAATGGATGTAAGTTTTAAAGTGGAATCACAGGAGATTAAAGCAGTTATAGGCCCAAATGGTGCAGGCAAAACAACACTTTTTAATGTTATAAGCGGTGTTTATAGAGCAGACAGAGGCAACATATATTTTAACGAAAAAAAAATAGATAACTTAAACCCCGTTAAAATAGCAAGATTAGGTATTTCAAGAACCTTTCAAAATGTTGAGCTCTATGGTCATATGACGGTTCTTGAAAATGTTATGGTGGGTAGATATTGTAAAACAAAGTCTGGCTTTTTAAGTTGTGGCTTCAGACTACCAAACATGGTTAAGGAAGAGAGAGAGATAAGAAAAGTAAGTGAAGAGCTGCTTGAATATGTGGGACTATATGATAAAAGGGATTATTTAGCCAGTGAGCTGCCAATAGGTTCACAGAGGATTTTAGAAATAGCAAGAGCTCTTGCAACGGAACCAAAGTTAATAATGTTTGATGAACCCGCTTCAGGACTTAATGATGCGGAAACTAAAGAACTTTCATTATTTATAAAAAGACTAAGAGAGGAAAAAAAACTTACCATTATTCTTGTTGAACACGATATGGGACTTGTAATGGATATATCTGACAATATAGTTGTTCTTAACTTTGGCGAGAAACTGGCAGAAGGGACACCAGGAGAAATAAGAAATAATAAACTCGTAATAGATGCTTATCTGGGTGAGGAGGAGCTTGAATAATGCTGGATATAAGAGATATAAATGTATTTTATGGTGGTATCCATGCAGTCAAAGGACTAAGTATAAATATTCAAGAAAAAAAAATAGTAAGTGTTATTGGTGCTAATGGTGCTGGGAAATCTACACTTCTTAAAGCAATAATGAATCTGGTACCAGTTAAATTTGGAGAAATCTATTTTCAGGGGAAAAGGATTGATAAATTAAGTACACAAGAAATAGTTAAAAATGGTATTAGTTTAGTGCCCGAGGGAAGGATGTTATTTACCCACTTAACAGTGAAGGATAATCTACTTTTGGGGGCTTATAACTATTACAAAAAAATTACAAAGAGTGAATTAGAAAAGAGAATTGATAAAGTTTATGAGCTTTTTCCCATCTTGAAGGAGAGACAAAAGCAGATTTCAGGAACCTTGAGTGGTGGTCAACAACAGATGTTAGCTATAGGTAGGGCATTAATGACCGATCCAAAGTTACTAATATTAGATGAACCTTCTATGGGCCTTGCACCTCTTGTAGTAAAAGAAATATTTAAAGTTGTTAAATACCTCAATGAGCAAGGTATGACTATTCTAATGGTAGAACAAAATGCCCGTGCGGCGCTAAAGCTATCAGACTATGGTTTTGTTTTAGAAGTAGGTGAAGTGGTAACGTGGGGAAGATCCGAGGAGCTACTTGCTGATGAAAAGATAACAAAAGCATATCTTGGTGGCTAAAAATATTAGGTATAAAAGAATCTGTTAGAAGATAAATAATCTAAAAAAGTGGAGGAATATTATGGCAAAGTACAAAGGTGTGGATTTTATGAACCTTGATTCGCTCTTTTCAAAAGAAGAGCTAATGTTGAGGGATACGGTTAGAAAGTTTGTTGAAGAAGAGATTATACCAATTATAACTGAACATCACAGAAACTGCACATTCCCAAAAGAGCTTGTCCCGGCCTTCGGTGATATGGGGCTATTGGGAATGCATTTAGAAGGGTACGGCTGCCCCGGGGGGACAAACGTAGAATATGGTATAGCTATGCAAGAGTTAGAAAGAGGTGATAGCGCGATAAGAAGTTTTTGTTCCGTTCAGGGTAGTTTATGTATGTTTCCCATTTGGAAATATGGCTCAGAAGAGCAAAAAAATAAATATCTACCAAAGATGGCAAAAGGTGAGCTTATTGGATGTTTTGGTTTAACAGAACCAGATGCTGGATCTGATCCAGGTAGCATGAAAACAAAGGCCATTAAGGATGGGAATAGTTATATTTTAAATGGTGCCAAGATGTGGATAACTAATGGAACAATTGCGGATCTTGCCATTGTTTGGGCAAAGACGGAAGATGGGAATATTCGTGGATTTATTGTTGAGAAGGGCACTCCAGGTTTTGAGGCACCAGAGATGCATGGGAAATTTTCCTTAAGAGCATCTGTTACTTCTGAGCTTGTTTTTAATGATTGTAGAATACCTGCTGATAACATACTCCCGGGTTCAAATGGGCTTAAGTCACCCCTGAGTTGTCTTTCAGAAGCAAGATATGGTATATCATGGGGAGCATTAGGTGCTGCAATGGCCTGTTATGATGCCTCATTAAATTATTCTAAAGAAAGGATACAGTTTGGTAAACCTATAGCAAGCTTTCAGCTCGTTCAGCACAAGCTTGTTTATATGCTTACAGAGATTGTTAAGGGTCAGCTCCTTGCAATCCAATTGGGTAGAGAAAAAGATAAGGGAACTCATAATTACGCAATGATCTCGATGGCAAAAATGAATAATGTGAGAGTTGCAAGGGAGTGTGCAAGACTGGCAAGAGAAATCCATGGGGCAAATGGGATTAGCGATGAATATGTTCCAATCAGACACATGTTAAATATTGAATCTGTCTATACATATGAGGGAACCCATGATATTCATGAATTAATAATTGGACGATACATCACAGGTCTTGATGCTTTTGGTGGCAACTAACTTTAATAAGCTCTGGCTTTCATTGAGCCAGAGCTTTAAATAAATTTTAATTTGGGTGTTTCGTCGATAAAATTATTTTTCTTAAGTAATTCAAAAAAAAGATTTAAACTATCCACATGCCTTGCTTCTAAACTGAAATCTAAATGCTCCCAATATTCCATAATCTGCTCTGAATTAAAGTCATACTTTCTTTGATAAAATTCGGCTAATAATAGTTTATTGTTCAAAAAAAAGTCATATGACTTATATAAAGTGTCAATTGCATTTTTTATACCTTCTTTTTTTTTAGACTCTCTGGGTATTTGCCATAGAGCAAATGTGAAGGGTAGTCCCTTGGTCTTTTCATACCATATTTTTGCTAAATCATATTTAAATTTAAAATTTAGGGGATAGGAGTTTTTTAAATCGTAATTAAGGGCTATGTCACCAATGTGAAGAATGCCCACAACTTTTGCTGTACTGGAAAAATTATTAGTAAAGGGATCAAAGACTTCATAGTTTAAATGAACGTTGTAAAATTCAGTAAAAATAATTTTTGTTAGTAATGAAGAGGTTGCTGAGTGGGAAGTTATAAGAATAGTACCCCTTTCTATTTCTTCAATTCTTACCTTTGTAAATAATAGTATACTTTTAACGTCAGATTTGCTTGAGATGGAGAGCTTGGGTACAACATAATGGCCATGTATTATCTCTACAGATGAAGAGGGTGAAATATCCACATAACCTAAAAGAAGCATCTTATTTAGATAATATGGGGTTCCAGTGATAATTCTACCTTCGAAAGGTATTTTTTTTAGCAATATTGCCCCGTGTACGGGTATACAATTAAGATAATCGATGTGTCCTAATGTAACCATTTTGCAAGTAGTATAACAATAACCAAAGATGGTAGCATATTTAAAGTTTTAATATTCTTAAGCTTAAGCAAATTAAGTCCTATAGAAAGAATAATAAAACCACCAACTGCATCAATATAACCCATCATCAAAGAAGAAATTAGAAATGTAAGGTATTTAGAGAAAACCGTTATTAAGCCCTGAATTATAAATACAGTAAATGCTGAAAAGATAACGCTATAGCCATATTGAGATGCAAGAAGGATTGAAGCAAATCCATCCATAATTGATTTTGTTTTTATTAAAATCATATCGTTATACAACCCATCTTTTATGGAGCCAATAATCGTCATAGAACCCACGCAAAAAAGTGTACTTGCAATAATAAATCCTTCAACATATCTAACGGAGGCAAAATATTTTTCCTTGAGGATATTTAGCCCTTCATGTATTCTTTCCTCAATCTTCAAATAGCTCCCAATGATTGTTCCTGTAACAAGACTTATTACAACATAAATTATATTTGGTGATGCGAAAGTCATCTTCAAACCAATAAATAATGTTATAAGTCCCAGGGTATGGAATATAATTTCTTTAACATCTTCTTTTATTTTTTTGCCAGCTATTATTCCCAATATGCTTCCACCTAATACAAAAAGCGTATTTATAATAAATCCCCTCATGGTGTAATATTTTAACATTTTAAATTTGAAATTTCCCTCAAAATGTTAAAATAATAGAAAATTTTACGGAGGGGGAGGAATGACAATTAGATATATAATTACTGCATTAATCATGGTAAACCTTTTTTTTATAGAAAGAGGCTTTTCCCAGAGTTTAGGTTATGATTTTGGTTATAAGGATGCGAAAAAAACTACAGATGAATTTTCTCTCTCAGCGGGACAGTTGAATTTCAATAATGAATGGAAAGCAAGGGCCTTCTTTCAATTAGAAATTATGGAAAGAGATGAAAAATATGGATTTGGTCTTGGACTGGGGTGGACAAACATTGATAGTAAAAGATTTACAGAAAACCTGATAAATTACAAGGAATCTGTTGACTTTATACCAGTTGAATTAAATGGGAAAAGATTTTTTCAGCTAAACAACCTTGAATTTGGAATTGGCATTGGGGTTAGTATGAATTTTTTTAATTATCAACTTGACAATGTTGATATAAATAAAAATTTAGAATCCAAAACCAGGGTACTTTTTGGTGCCCAGGGAATGGGTGAATTCAAAATTCTTTTTCCCTCCTCTTATGGCAAAAATGCCTTTGTAGGTTTAGAAGGAAAGTATCAATGGGTTGATAAAGCAAACACGTTTTTAGACCATAGAGAACTTAGCAATTATAGATTGATCATAAAATTAGGAGGTATTTTTTAATATCAAAAATTAATTTTTACTAAAAAATCTGGAAGCTACAAATTTTTTAATAACCAAAATGGGTACAGGCACAAAAACCTTTCACTTTTTTTGGTTAACATGTTCATACCTATAGAAAATTTTTTTAAAAAAGTATTGACGTTTAGGTTAATATGTGTTACATTTTTCACATGCAATTTTAAAATAAGGTTATAAGATGATAAACTCAGTCGATTTATTGCTATTATTAATTTCAATCACTATATCGTTGTTTGGTTTCATTAGAATTTTCCAGAGATGGAAAATTGGCCAGAATGATCCAAATATAAAAAGCAATTTTAAAATAGCTTTAAGCAGAGTTCTTAAGCATACAGATGTTTTACGTGAAAGAGAAATGGGATTCTTTCACCTGTTCCTTTTCTATCTCTTTGTTGTTGCAATCTTGCTTGTAATAATTTTTCAATTTCCCATTAAGTTCATAAAGCCCATTGCGTTCGTACAATCTATTGCGCTTGATATAATTGGTTTTATTGCCCTTTCAGGAGTTATTTACTTTATTTATCGTAGAATAAAGGTTAAAGACAAAGGGTTTGACAATAAAAGAGAAGATTTCATTATACTCTATTTGCTTTTGATAATCTTGTCTACGGGGTTTCTAATGGAGGCCCTAAGGGTTAAAGTTGAGGGAAGATACTATTTTTCTCCCATCGGTACTGTTTTTTCTATTATAATTCCTAACATAAAGGACATTTACCCAGCACTATCTTTGATCTTCTGGAGAGCTCACTTTTTTTCAATACTAGTATTTATTGCTTATCTTCCCTATTCTAAGTTAGCACACATTATATTGATCCCCTATAATTACATGAACCAGAGTGTCGCACCTAAAGGTGTTTATAAACTTCTTGATCTCGATAATGCAGAGGAGTTTGGAGCAAATAAACTGGCAGATCTAACATGGAAAGATCTCTTAGATTTAGATACCTGTGTAAGATGTGGAAGATGTCAGGATAACTGTCCTGCAAATATAACTAAAAAGCCTCTTTCTCCCAAGAAGGTGATTCAGGACCTAAAGAAGGTTCTCGATAATTATAAGAATAATCCATCAGCACCACTCATAAATGAAGATATAACAGATGAGGTAGTGTTTGCTTGTACTACGTGTAGAGCCTGTGTGGAAAATTGTCCAGCTGGTATAGATCATCTGAATAAAATGATAGAACTCAAGAGATATCTTGTTTTAATGGAGGGCTCAATTTCACCAGAAGCACAGCTGTTATTCAAAAATCTTGAGAGAAATGGTAATCCCTGGGGCATGCCCGCTTCTACAAGAGGGGATTGGGTAAAGGATTTAGAAGTGCCATTTCTTGCTGAGCTGGAAAACCCAGAAGAGATTGATTTTCTATTTTGGCCCGGTTGTGCTGGTGCCTTTGATGATAGATATATGAAGGTTGTTAAAAGGTGTGTGGAGATATTCAAAAAGGCGGGTATAAAGTTTGCTGTGTTAGGTGAGGAAGAGACATGTTGTGGTGATCCAGCGAGGAAATTGGGCAATGAGTATCTTTATGATATGCTAGCAAGACAAAATGTGGAAACTATGAACAATTATAAAGTAAAGAAAATAGTAACCTCATGTCCCCATTGTTTTAATACCCTTGCCAAGGATTACAAACAGATTGATGGTAATTATGAGGTTTTAACACACGCGCAATTAATACTATCTCTGTTAAGAGACGGAAAAATAAAGCTTATTAATAAGTTTGATGGCAAAGTTGTTTATCACGATTCCTGCTATTTGGCCAGATATAATGGTATTTACGATGAGCCAAGGGAGATTATAAAATCAACGGGTGTAAGATTGGTTGAGTTTGAAAGAAGGGGTATAAAAGGATTCTGCTGTGGTGGTGGTGGTGGAAATATGTTTCTTGAAGAACATGCACCTCGTATGAATGATACAAGGCTTTCTCAAATACTTGAATCTCCACAGGGCGAGGGTTTAACAGGTGTTGCTGTAGCCTGTCCCTTCTGTCTGACCATGATGATAGATGCTACAAAGACATATAATAAAGAGGAAGAAATTTCAGTAAAAGATTTATCGGAGCTTGTTTACGATGCTATGGAAAAAAATTAGTTTAATAATATTTATTCTTTGTATACCTGTTATGGCACAGGCTGCTTACAGGGAACAAGATAAAAAATGTATGGAAGAGTGCCATGGTAAGGATAGTTTTTATTATACCCCTGCATCTAATTGGGGTAATTTACATGCCCTGTATGTAGATTATGAAAAGTTTCTAAAGTCGAAGCATGGGATTTTTACATGTCTTGATTGTCATCCCGATGCAGATGCAGGCGAAAAAGCCCATTTTCCTTCAAGAAAAAATGTTAAATGTGAGGCATGTCATGGCCCTTATACCTTGATGCCTGAGAGTATAAAAAAAGTGTTTCAAGAAAAGGGCATATCAATGCCAGAAAACAAAAGGGTATATTTAGATTATATTGATAGTTTGCATGGAAAAGCCTACTATCAACAAAAGAGAAATGCTCCTTACTGCTCGAATTGTCATGACCCTCACAATGCAAATAAAAACGATAAAGATTTTTCTGTAAGTCTGGAAAATCTTCCCGGGACATGTGGTAAATGTCATCCTTCTCAAACAAAGCTTGAAAAGACAATATTTTCCAGACTCGCATTATTTAGAATAAATGGACACCAAAAGGGTGATTCAGCAACAGATTTTACTGCTAAAAATTGTGTTTCCTGCCATCAAGGTGATGCAGCCCATGGCAAAAGAGCAAATGAGCATGTTTGTATGGATTGTCATAGGAGAAAATCAAGCTTTCTTGCTTCAGATTTTCATGGAAATGAACTACCCGGGCTGGCAATATTGATGAATTTTGGGCTTTTATTCGGGCTAGTTTTAGTAGGTGGCTTTGTAATAGCATACAAGCTATCAGAGAAAGTTAAAAAGAAGGAATAGGCATGAAAAAAAGATATGCAATAGGAATAGATTTAAACAAATGTATTGGTTGCCATACCTGTGAGATTGTATGTAAATTAGAAAATAAAGTTCCCATATCAGTTTGGAGAATATGGATAAAAGAGGGATTAAAAGGAAAATATCCACTTGTAAGGAAGGTATTTTTACCAGTTTTGTGTAATCACTGTGAAAATCCCACATGTGTAACAGTTTGTCCTGTAAAGGCTTCAATCAAAAGAGAAGATGGAATTGTTATTGTAGACCCCCATAGATGTATTGGTTGCAGGTATTGCATGGCAGCATGTCCCTATGGGATGAGACATGTTAATCCATTATTAGGCATCGTACAAAAATGTGATTTCTGTTTACATAGAATCGAAAATAATAGTAAGCCAGCCTGTGTAGCTTCATGCCCTGCAAAAGCATTTGTTTTCGGAGATTTAAATGATAAAAATAGTGAAATCTATAAATTTGTCATAGAAAATAATATTTCAGTTTTAAAAGAAGATACGGGCAATCTTCCTCAGGCTTTTTATGCAGGATTAGATTTTACACTTGCTGATAAAAAGGGGATGCCGGAGTAAACTATGGATACAATGCTTATATACAATGTTCCCATGCAAGAGACCTTTGGTGTATGGATTGCTGTTTATTTCTATCTAACTGGGCTTAGTGCGGGATCTTTTATACTATCAACATTAAGATATGTTTTTGGATTCGAACAGTTTAAACCTCTTGCAAAACCAGGTGTGGTTCTTGCCGCTTTACTTTTAATTCTGGCTCCTATGGCACTTTTGATACATTCTGGTCAACCAATGAGAGCGTGGCATCTATTTGTATTTATAAATCCCTCTTCACCTCTGTCATGGGGGTCTTTCTTATTGACAATTTATCCCATTATTTCTGTGATTTATGGGTACTTTATGTTTAAAGAAAATAAAAAATGGGCAAAGATAATGGGTATTATTGGTATACCATCTGCAATTGCTGTTCATGGGTATACAGGTTTTGTACTTTCTGTGGCTAAAGCTCGAGCACTCTGGGCTACCCCTATTATGCCTTTATTGTTTCTTATATCAGCAATAATTTCAGGTATTGCTATGATGATGATTGTAAATGTAATACAGGGGTACTTCTTCACAAAGGAAAGAAAAATTAACACTGACTTACTCTTTATTCTTGGTAAGATGCTAATATGGATTATTATCTTCGATCTTTTCTTGGTTTTTTGTGATATTATAGCTCACTATACGGGACACAAAGAGGGTATAGAAGTAGTAAAGCATATGTTTACGGGCACTTTTGGGTTTCTCTTCCTCTTTGCTGAAGTGTTAGTGGGTAAGGTAGTGCCTCTTGTTGTATTTTCTGTGCCTAAGTGGAGAAAAACATCTATTTACTTAATCATGGCGATAATAATTATGATTGGAATCTTTATTATGCGTTATAACGTAGTGGTCGGTGGGGAACATATCCCTATTGTTTAAAGGATGAGATTGTTATGAAGAGAAGAGAGTTTATAAAATTAACCGGGTTGGTTGGTACATCACTAATAGGTGGTGTAAACATTGATGAAGCTAATCCATATAATCTTTGGAAGCCTATTCCTATCAATAGGCTGGAAAAGACTCAAACTATCTGCGCCCTATGTAAAAACCATTGTGTACTTAATGTATATAAAAGAAAAGAACTGGTTATTAGTTTGGAGCCCGATGAAAAAAATGTCCTATGCCCTAAGGTATTAGCATATCACAATATTTTGTATGATAGAGACAGGATAAAAACGCCTTTATTGAGAAGTGGCAAGAGGGGTAGTTTTAATTTTAAAACTATAAGCTATGAGAAAGCTATTGAGATACTGAAAGAAAAGATAAATGAAGGGCTGTATGTGGATGCTTTGGCAAAGGGTGAGTTAGAAAAATACTACTTGTATCATATATCTAATAAAATTAATTTTGTTCCTGATTTTAGATTTAAAGAAGTTTTAGGTGTCGATTGTGTATATTTTGATATAGAAAGATCAGATTTAATCCTTAATTTTGGTTCTGATATTATCCTTGACAATATGTTTTATACCCTTGCCCAGCATATGGGTAAGTATGCAAAGAAAATAATAAACTTTACACCTATGATACCAAATGATAGTTTTCTCGGAAGTCAGTGGTATCCTACAAAAACTGAAGAACTGGGTGTGATAGCAAATAAAATAATCAATGGATTAAAAGGCTCATTGGTAGATGTTAAATTGCAACCAGTAATTGATAAAATCAAAAATTCTAAGAATATATGCATCGTATTTAGTGAGGGTATTTTAGAAAGTAAGGCTGGTATTAATAGTTTAATCCAAATTATTAATCTGGCCAAAGCAGTTAATGGTATTAATAGAGAGGGAGGAATTTATTTTTACAAACACCAATATGGTAGTAGACCCTTTAATTTGTTTAGAGAAAAAATTAATAATTATGGAGTTTACAATTTTGATCCATTTTTAATCTACATTTTAGATGATTTTAGAAAGGCTCTTGATTCCATACCTTTTATTGTCTATTTTGGCAGTGAAAAGACAGAAATAGCAAAATTTGCTGATTTAATAATCCCTATACCCTATTTCTTTGAAAGAAGTGATATCTATATTAGAAGGACTAGCCAGGGGTTTAATTTATCATTGTCACCCCATGCGATTTCAGGTGGTGTTGAGGCAATAGATATGAGAGATAGAACAAGTATTGAGCTTTTATTTCAGAAGATATTTAATTATAAAGCTCCATACGGTATAAAAGACATATCCCAACTGGTATTAACAATCAATAGTAAATTGCTAGAAAAAGATGTCTTTGTGAATAATCTAAAATTAAAGGTCCCCTTAATTCAGGCAAACCCAAATTCTCCAGAGGCTGCATCTACCATTAATGATAAAAAGTTAAGTCTTTATTTATATAATGATTCGGTTATTTCCTTGAAAACCAGGGGGAGTAAATGGGCTGAAGAGATGGGCCACTCAAATGCTTTGCTTATTAACCCAAAAACTGCTGCAAAATATGGATTGAAACATGG
>CALINM010000051.1 GCA_938045315.1 uncultured bacterium
GACCTCGGTTTTTAATCGTTTCAGCATGTGCATTTTTAACTTAGTAATTAGAGTTTGAGCCTGCCAAGAATAATTTTGAGAGCGAACGATGATAATTTCAGGAAATGTAAGCTCGCATTTACTAAGCATTTTGCCAAAATGTAATTGATTAAGATATATTAGTCAAGTCAAAAGCATAGGTGCCGGACCTAGGCAAGCCATCCTCAAAAAGCGCCGGGGCGACGAACACTGAAAGTAAAGTGCGTACGCCCCAACGCTGAAAGGCTTAACAACCCTTTGCAAGTGAGATTATTGATATACAGGCTTCTAACGAAGAATATGAGGATGCTATTGCATCAACAATCAGTGTATTGAAAGATTTTATTGGAACTTCTGTTCCAGTTCCTGTTGAAAAAATCAAAGAAACACGTTTAAATTTACCTAAAGTACCTTTGCCTGAATTTTCTGGGGATAAGGGAAAGAGCTTAGAAAAATTCTTACAAAATTTAGTTTTAATGAAATCTACTTTGTGGGTAATGAGATAAAGAGTACTTTTGACGCAGTCCTTAAGTACGGGAAAAAGAAAGTGGGCTATGTTGAAGATGTGGAAGATTTAAGGAAAAATTTAAAAAGTATTCTTGAAAGAAATGATGCAGTTCTTATAAAAGGTTCGCGATCTGTTGCACTGGAAAGATTACTTGAAGAGGAACTTAATCATGTTATATAACCTTTTATATCCTTTAAAAACATATTTTCCTCCACTTAATGTCTTAAGATATATAACTTTTAGATCTATCTGTGCGATAATAACTGCATTTTTAATATGTATAATCATTGGACCAAAGATCATTAAATGGCTAGAAAAAAATCAGGTAAAGCAAATAATTCGTGAAGATGGTCCGGAAACCCATTTTAAGAAAAAAGGTACTCCTACAATGGGGGGGATACTGATTCTTATATCATTATCCATATCGACAATACTCTGGAGTGATATGACTAATAAATATGTTTATATAACCCTTTTTTCGACACTTTCTCTTGGACTATTAGGGTTTATCGATGATTATACAAAGGTAAAAGATAGATCATCTAAGGGAATTTCTGGGAAAACAAAGATATTAGTACAGATTTTTGTAGGATTTATTGTTGGTTATCTGATGTATCTCGATCCTAACTTTAAAACGGGTTTTGCTGTACCTTTTTTTAAGTTTGTTGAAAAATACTGGTCCTTAGGCTTTATGATTATTCCCTTTGTTATACTTGTTATAATGGCCAGTTCAAATGCGGTAAATCTTACAGATGGTCTTGATGGTCTTGCTATAGGACCTGTTATGACAACATCGAGTGTATACATCATTTTTGCATATGCAGCGGGTAATGTAAAAATTGCAAATTATTTGCAAATACCTTATGTCCCTGGTGTAGGTGAATTAGCCGTTTTTTGCTCTGCCATACTTGGAGCAAGCCTGGGTTTTTTATGGTTTAATGCCTATCCAGCACTTGTGTTTATGGGAGACACTGGCTCACTTGCGTTAGGTGGTGCAATAGCAACGGTTGCATTACTATCAAAGCATCCTTTTTTATTAATTCTTGCAGGTGGTGTTTTTGTTGCCGAGGCCCTATCTGTAATTATACAGGTCATATCTTTTAAAATTACTGGTAAAAGAGTTTTTAGAATGGCTCCCATGCATCACCATTTTGAGAAAAAGGGAGAATTTGAAACAAGGATTGTTATTAGATTCTGGATAATTTCTGTTATTTTAGCGCTTCTTACAATAGCTACTTTAAAATTGAGGTGATATATGAAATTAAAAGATAGAAATGTGCTTGTTGTTGGTTTAGGCAAAAGTGGGCTCTCAAGTGCTCTATTTTTGAAAAAAAAGGGTGCAAATGTTCTGGTTAATGATATTGGAGATGAAAAACTTTTTGTTAAAGAGACAAAAATACTGGAGGAAAATGGAATAAACTTTATTTTTGGAAGACATCCAGAGGAAGTTTTTCTAAAACAGGACTTAATAGTTGTGAGTCCCGGTGTTCCAACAAATAAAGACCCCTTTTTAAAAGCCTATGATAAAGGTATAGAAATAATTGGTGAATTAGAGCTAGCGTATAGGTTTATAAATACACCCATAGTTGCTATAACAGGTACAAATGGCAAAACTACCACAACAACACTATTAGGTGAGATACTAAAAAAAGAGGGAATAGAAGTTTTTGTGGGAGGGAATATTGGAATACCCTTGATAGAGTATGCCGATGATGATTCTAAAGATCTTGTGGTTTTAGAAGTTTCCAGCTTTCAGTTAGAAACTATAAGTCATTTTCATCCCTATGGTGGAATCATTTTAAATATTACACCAGACCATTTAGATAGATACAGTTCTATAGAAGAATATGCAGAAGTAAAGATGAGACTCTTTGAGAGACAAGAAACGTTTGATTTTGCAGTTCTAAATGCCGATGATGAATGGATAATGAAGTATAGGCCTGCCATACTTTCAGATGTTTTCCAATTCTCGGTGAATAAAGAGCTTGATAAAGGGGCATATTATAAGGATGGTGAAATAATCCTTATTCATCCCTCTACTAATCAAAAATATATAGTACACGAGAGTAATATTAAGCTTAAAGGCATTCATAATATGGAAAATGTTATGGCAGCTTCCATAGCAGCATTAGAGCTCGGAGTTAAGATTGATACCATAATAGGTGTTTTACAAAATTTTGAAGGGCTACGGCACAGGGTGGAGTTTGTAGAAGAGATCAAAGGGGTAGCTTTTTATAATGATTCTAAAGGTACAAATGTTGGAGCTACCGAAAGAGCATTGGCTGGTTTAAATAAGCCAGTGATTTTAATTTTAGGTGGCAGGGATAAAGGTGGAGGGTATGAATTTTTAATAAATCAAATTAAAAGAACTGTTAAGCGTGTTATAGCATTGGGAGAAGCGAAGGATAATATATATAAGGATTTACATAACTACGTAAATGTTGAAAAAGTTAACTCCTTTGAAGAAGCGGTTTATAATGCTTTTAAAGCTGCTGAAACTGGAGATATTGTTCTTTTGTCGCCCGCATGTTCAAGCTTCGATATGTTTACAAGTTATGCTGAAAGGGGCGAGAAATTTGTTGAAATTGTAAGAAAAATAAAGGCTGAGGTAAATGGAGAAGGTTGATAAATATCTTTTTTTCCCTCTTTTATTTCTAATAGTTGTTGGTTGTATGATGGTTTTTTCAGCCAGTGTAAGCATTAAATCGAGTAATACTGGTATGGTTTCGCTTTTTGTAAAACATTTGATAAACATTGGTATTGGAACAGTATTTTTCTTTGTCTGTTATTTTTTACCACTGGAGTACTGGCAAAGAATTATTTATCTTTTGTTAATAATAATAATAATCTGCCTAATACTCGTTTTAATCCCCGGTGTCAGCAGTGAAATCAAAGGAGCAAAGAGATGGTTGAAATTTCCCTTTGGGTTTAGTTTTCAGCCCTCTTTTTTCTGCAAGTGGCTTTTAATAATTTATATGGCAACTTCCTTAAGCAAGAAAACTCCTGAGAAAATAAAAAGCTTTAAAAAGGGTATTCTACCCTATTTGATTATTCTATTTGTTTTGGGGTTACTATTTCTATTTGAACCCGATTTTGGTGGGTTTGTGGTTATGTTTCTAATTAGTTTTATTATGATGCTTCTTGCGGGGACAAGGTTAACATATTGGATTGCTATGGGTATTGTAGTGTCTCCATTTTTAGTTTATATAGTTATTACAAAAACCTATAGAATTCAAAGGCTACTTGCATTTGTTGATGTCTGGAAGTATGCTAAGAGTTATTCATATCAAATTGTTCAATCACTGTTTTCTTTTGCTGCAGGAGGATTGGTAGGGACAGGACTGGGTAATGGTACCCAGAAACTTATGTTTTTACCAGAAGCTCATACGGACTTTATTTTTTCAGTTATAGGAGAAGAACTGGGATTTTTAGGTACAGTGTCTGTTGTTATAGCGTTTGTTATGATTGCAGTAAGAGGTTTTTACATTGCCTATAAATTGAGCGAAAATAGTTTCCTGTGTTTTTTAGCCTCGGGACTAACAATTTTTATCTCCTTAGAGGCAGTGTTTAACATGTTAGTTACCCTTTCTATGGCTCCACCAAAAGGTCTTCCTCTTCCCTTTGTAAGTTATGGTGGGACTGCCATGTTAGTTTATTTGTCTTCAATGGGAATGTTATTTAACCTGAGCAGGAGAGTACAATGTTAGTTGTAGTTACAGGTGGAGGTACTGGTGGTCATGTTATACCAGCGATGATTTTAATAAGGGAGCTTATGAAAAGGAAGTGCGAAGTATTGTATGCAGGAAGTAAGGGTGGGATCGAATCTAAAATAATTATTGGTTTATGTAATACAGTTTTACTTAAGGTTAGTGGCGTAAAAGGCAAGGGTGTTTTTAGATCATTAAAGGGGATTGGCTTGATATTTATATCCTTTTTAAGGATGATGTATATATTTTTACGAAGAAGACCAGTTTTTATAATTGGGGTTGGGGGATTTGTTAGTGTCCCAACATTGATGGCTGGAGTTATCCTTAAAATCCCAATATATCTTCAAGAGCAAAATGCAGTTCCCGGAACGGCAACAAAATTTTTTGCTCCCTTTGCCAAAAAGATTTTTTTGGGTTTTAAAGACATGACTGAAAGCCTTCCTTTAAGGAAAACTGTGATAACGGGCAACCCTATAAGAGAAGATTTCTTGATACCCTTTACTTATAGAGTTTTTACAAGCACCGGGAAGATGAGAATATTTATTTTAGGAGGAAGCAGAGGGGCTAATTTTATAAATCAGCTTATTGTTGATGCTTTGCCGTTTTTGGATAAAAATAAGTTTTCTTTTATTCATCAAACGGGTAAAGATAATAAAGAAAAAATAGAAAATATTTATAAAGAGTATGGTTTCGATGCTGAAATTTTTGATTTTTCAACAAATATATCTGGTTTTTATAGACAATCTCATTTTATAATATCAAGGGCTGGTGCAATGACAGTAACTGAAATAATACACTTAAGGATTCCAGCTCTATTTATCCCATATCCCTATGCAATTTATGACCATCAGGCAAAAAATGCCCAATTTGCTCAAAATTTAGGTTGTGCAATGATGTATAGAGAAAAAGATATTGATAGAAATTTACTGGTTAGCATTCTTAACGGATTGTACGAAAATCCCCAAAAACTGTTAGAAATGTCTCAAAAGGCATGTTCATTTAAGCTAAACAACCCCGCTAAAAAGATCATTGATTGCATATGGGAGGAGATGTGTATAAAGGAGATTTGAGGATTCATTTTGTTGGAATTGGTGGTATAGGTATGAGCGGTATAGCTGAGGTTCTATATAACTTGGGCTATAGGATTTCAGGTTCTGACATAAGAGAAACGGATACCACAAAAAGATTGGAAAATATTGGCATAAAGATTTATTATGGTCATAAAGCGGACAACATAAACGCTGCAGAGGTTGTTGTCATCTCCAGTGCTATTAAAAAGGATAATCCGGAGCTTCTGGAAGCAAAGAAATTGGGTATACCCGTAATTTTAAGAGCTGAGATGTTAGCTGAGATACTAAGAATGAAATATAGCATTCTAATAGCTGGAACTCATGGTAAAACTACCACTTCATCTCTAATTGCTCATATGATGCACAGTGCTGAAATGGATCCAACCCTTATCGTAGGGGGTAAGTTAAATAATTTCGGAACAAATGCTAAACTGGGGCAAGGTAATTTTGTAGTTGCTGAGGCTGATGAGAGCGATGGAAGTTTTCTATTACTTTCTCCAACAATTGCTGTGGTTACAAACATTGAACGAGAGCATATGGATCATTATAATACTTATGAAAATTTAGAAAAGGCATTTGTTGATTTCTTGAATAAGGTGCCTTTTTATGGTTTAAATATTGTTTGTCTCGATAATCCGGGTATACAGAAGATAATTCCAAGGCTAAATAGAAGGGTAATAACTTATGGGTTAAGTCATCAGGCAGATTTAAGGGCAGAAAATATTCTAAATAGAGAAAGAGAAAGTGAGTTTGATGTTATTTTTGTAGATAAAAATTTAGGGAAATTCAAAATTAGTATTCCGGGTAAACATAATGTGTTAAATGCTCTTGCTTCAATAGCAGTTGGCTTGGAATTAGGTATAGATGTAGACAAAATAAAAAGTTCTTTTGTAAATTTTCAGGGGATTCAGAGAAGGTTTCAGATTAAGGGAGAAGAAAAGGGGATTATAATAGTTGATGATTATGGACATCATCCAACGGAAATTAAAGCAACTCTTGATACGGCAAGAAATTTTTGGAAAGGTAGAATCATAGCCTTATTTCAACCCCATAGATATTCAAGAACTCAAGATTTGTTTCAAGAGTTTTTAACATCTTTTTATGATGCCGATGTTGTTTTAGTTATGGATATTTATGCAGCATCAGAAGATGAAATACCTGGTATAAGTGGTTTAGCACTGGCTGAAGGTATAAGGTCCTTTGGGCATAAACATTCTATCTATGTTGGGGATAAAGATTCGGCATACAAATTCTTAAAAAACTTTTTGAAAGAGGGTGATTTATTGATAACCCTTGGTGCTGGTGATGTTTATAAGGTAGGTGAAAAATTAATAGAGGAACTTAGAAATGCTTCAAGTAAAAGGGTTTGATGGACAAATTCTTGAAAACGAACCCCTATCTTACCATTGTACATGGAAGATTGGAGGTAATGCTAAATATGTTGTTACTCCACAGAATGAGAGAGATTTAAGGCTAATTATGGAGTGGACAAGAGAGAATAGTGTACCATGGTATGTTATAGGTAATGGCAGTAATATTTTGTTTCCCGACGATGGTATTGATGGCGTTGTTATAAAAATGAATAGGGGGTTTAAAGATAAGTGCATGGTTGCCTATGATGGTACTGAGGTTATAACCTATTTTGGAGCGGGTAATAGGGTTTCTGAAGTACTTTCATATCTGTTTAAAATGGAATTAGAAGGATTAGAGTTTTTGATTGGTATACCAGGATGTGTAGGTGGTTTGTTGAAAATGAATGCGGGCGCTTTTGGAAATGAAATTGGAAACTTTGTGGAATGGATAAATATTTACAGTCCCCATAGTGGAGCAAGGACTTTACAAAAAAAATATTTAAAGCTTTCTTATAGAAAACTTGAATTATCCGAAGATTTCATTATTTTAGGTGGGGCTTTTCGTGTAAGAAAGGGAAATAGATCCTCTATAAAGGAGAGAATGAAAGAATATCAAAAAATTAGAAGGGAAAAACAACCCATTGGACAAGCCTCATGTGGTTCGGTATTCAGGAATCCTGAAGAAGGGCCAGCAGGTAAAATTATTGAAGAAGTTGGCTTAAAGGGATTTCAGGTTGGTGGTGCAAGAATATCTGATAAACATGCGAATTTTATTATTAATACAGGCAATGCAACAGCAAAGGATGTGCTAACATTAATTGAGTTAATTAAACAGAAAGTTTGGCTCAAAAAGGGTATAACACTTGAGGAAGAAGTAGTTAAGATAGGTATTAAAAAAACAGTAAGGGCAAGGGTAATATGAAAGTAGGTGTTATTTTTGGAGGAGTTTCAAAAGAAAGGGAGATATCAATAAAAACGGGAAAAGCTATAGTTAATGCTCTTAGAGAATTAGGTTATAATGTTGTAGAAATAGAGGCTAATGAAGATATTGTAAAAAGGATATTAGAATCAAACATTGATGTTGCATTTATTGCTCTTCATGGAAGGCTGGGAGAAGATGGAACAGTTCAAGGGCTTTTGGAGCTTTTAAGGATACCATATACAGGGTCATCATGTTTGGCATCGGCTATTGGAATGGATAAGATTATTACAAAGAAAATATGGATCAGTGAAGGTATAAAGACACCACCATTTCAGGTATTAAATAATCCTGCAGAAATAAGAAAAATTGATTTTCCTATTGTGGTTAAACCTCCTTGTGAAGGGTCGACTATAGGTATTAATATTGTTAGGTCTGAGGAAGAATATAAATCTGCTTTAGAAGAGGCATTCAATTTAGGGAATAAAGTTTTATTAGAAAAGTATATAAAAGGCAACGAATATACTGTTTCTATTTTGGACGGTAAAGCTTACACTCCCATAGAAATCAAACCAGCAAGTGGTTTTTATGATTACAGATCTAAGTACACAAAGGGTGCAACAGAATATATAATCCCGCCCAATTGTTCTAAAGAAAAACAGTTATTAATGATGGAAGAGGCCATAAAGGCATACAATGCAATTGGCTGTAGTGGTGCAGCAAGGGTAGATTTTATTATGAATTTAGAAGATGATTTGCCATACGCCCTTGAGATAAACACAATACCCGGTATGACAGAAACAAGCTTACTACCAAAAGCAATGGCTTATCATGGAATTGATTTTAAAAGCCTAGTGGAAAAAATTATAAAGTCAGCAAAACTGCATATAAAAATTTAGAGTAAGTAGTTATGGTTAGAAGAGTACCAATAAACGAGAGAATTTTGAAGACAAAAAAGAAGAAAAAGGGAAGGAAATTAATTCTTCTAACTATCATTACAGTTTTTTTATTTAGCGTTGTATCGTTGACTATTGTACAGGCAATAAAATATTTAGGACCAGTATTTTCAAAAGGTATCTTATCTTTCAGTGATAAATTTTTTAGGATTAAAGAAATAGCAATCATAGGAGCTGGAGAGTATGGGGAAAAGGAAATTAGAGAGTACATAACACCTATTGTAAAAGTAAATCCAAATCTGATTACTTTTCCCCTTTCACAGGTAAAGATTTTTTTAGCTACAAGACCATATCTAAATATGGCAGAACTAAGAAAGGAACTTCCAGGTAGATTAGTAATATCGGTAAAAGAGAAAAAAACAGTAGCCATCTTAATCAAAGATGGTTTTTTTCACCTTGATGAAAATGGTGACATTATAAGACCCATGTATAGTGGTGAAAATATTGATGTACCTATTGTCACAATTGATGAGAGTATGAAAGATGAAGAAATAGGAGATTATTTAAAAACTGTAGCTTTTATAATCACTTTAGATAGTAGATCAGCACCAAATTTAGCTTTTTCTGAGCTTAAAATAGCAAAAGGTGAAATTGTAGCAAGGAGTTTGGATTTAAAAAACGAGAATAATATGATTCCACCTATTTATTTTCCTGTTCATAATACTGAGCAAAAGTTATTACAAGTAAAAAAACTCTGGCCAGAATTAGTAAAGAAAAAAAATCAGATTGATTATATTGATAATAGGTTTAAAAAGGGAATTGTGGTAAAATTAAAAACCACAGAGGAGCATTACGATGGCTAAAGAAAAAACCGAAAGGATAATTGTGGGACTTGATATTGGTACGACTAAAGTTTGTGCTACAGTAGGGCTATTTGCGGAAAGTGGCCTTGAAATTATCGGTGTTGGGATTGTCCCTTCTAAGGGTATAAGAAAAGGAGTTGTTATTAATATAGATGAGACAGTGGATTCCATAAAAAAAGCTATATCAGAAGCAGAGGGTATGGCTGGATTTAAGATAAGATCTGCTTATGTAGGTATAGCTGGTGGCCATATTAAAAGTTACAACAGTACAGGTGTGATTGCTATCAAAAATAGAAAGGTCACTGAAGAAGATAAGAGAAGGGTTATAGAAGCGGCGCAGGCTCTAAATATACCTATTGATAACGAAGTGTTACACGTTTTGCCTCAGGAATATATAATTGATTCTCAGGACGGTATAAAAGAGCCATTAGGTATGAGTGGTGTAAGGTTGGAGGTTAAGGTTCATATAGTTACAGGTTCTGTTTCAGCAGTGCAAAATATAATTCAATGTTGTCAGAAAGCAAATATAGAAGTATCTAATATTGTTCTTGAACAGATAGCGGCCAGTGAGGCAGTACTTACAGAAGATGAAAAGGACTTGGGAGTAGCTCTTATTGACCTTGGTGGAGGAACAACAGATTTAGCTATTTTTCATAGTGGTAGCATAAAATATACTTCTGTATTAGCCCTGGGTGGCAACCATGTAACAAATGATATTGCAATAGGCCTGAGGACTCCAACCACAGAAGCTGAAAAATTAAAAATAAAGTATGGATGCTCTCTTGTTTCAATGGTTGATAAAGAAGAGATGATAGAAGTGCCAGCTGTTGGAGTTAAAAAAAGTAAGTTAGTACCCGCTACAACTCTTGCGAATATAATAGAACCAAGAATGGAAGAAATTTTTACACTTGTTAATAGGGAAATTATTAAAGCAGAAATGGAAAACTTTATAACATCAGGTATTGTCCTTACTGGTGGTGGTGCTTTGATTAGAGGTGCAGCAGAATTGGCGGAAAATGTATTTGGTTTACCTGTAAGGATTGGTATTCCAAAGGTTAGAGGTGTTGTAGATGTTGTAAGCTCTCCGCAATTATCCACTGCAGTTGGTTTAGTTCTTCATGGCAGCAAAGATTATTATAAGAGGCTAAATCATAAATCCTCAAGTGGCGACGGTAGTACCTTAAGTTTCGGTAAAATCTGGAATAGAATGAAAGAGGCAATAGTAGATTTTTTTGAATAAAAAGGAGGTGGTAACAAACAAATACAGCGAC
>CALINM010000052.1 GCA_938045315.1 uncultured bacterium
CGCAGCATTCTCTTTCCGAAGTCTCTCTACCTCCTCTTCCAAAGCCGATAACTTGACTAGAACTTCTAAAAGCATTCGCTGTAATTCCTCTATCGTGTTGGGTAGTTTCATGCCCGAATAATAAAAACTTTTTCGTAATTTTGCAAGTACCTAAATAGTTACATTAAAAAATAAAATCAGGTTGATGTATGTTTGTTGATTTTGATACCCTACCTCCGGATTCTCGTGTTTGGCTTTACCAAGCCAATAGAAATTTGACACAACAAGAGCAAATAGAAATCATTAAGTTTTTGTCTGATTTTTTAGAAAACTGGACGGCTCACCAACAAACTTTAAAGGCTTCAGTAAAGATTTTAAACGATTTTTTGATAATTATCGCTCTTGATGAGGCTTATCAGGCTGCTTCGGGTTGCTCTATTGATAAGCAAGTGCATCATATCAAGCAAATAGAAGAAAAATTAGGAATATCTTTATTAGACCATTCTCAAATCGCCTATATTTCAGAAAATTCTATATGCTTTGTAAATTTTAAAGAAGTAAAATCGGCGATTGATAAAAATAAAATTACTCCTCAAACGCTTATCGTAAATAGAAATATTGCTACCATCGGGGACTTACAGAGCTCTCTGTTTTTACTCGCTCAGGAAACTTGGCTCAAAAATTATTTTCAGACGGTAAGTATTAGTTAGTCGTCTTTGAAAAAGTGCGAATACCCCTCCAAAAATTTCAAACTTATGGAGGGGTATGCAGTAAAAAAGTCAGACGATAACACCTTATGCGGTGTGAAAAAAGTCATAATAAATATTTTCTCTTATCTCTTTCTTTATCTTTGATTGCTTGTAAAGCTTCTTCATAAGTCCATCTCTTTGTAGGTTTTACATCATCATAACGAGATAATTTTTCTAAATAAGAACTATCTGATATGAGAAAATCAATTACTTTAGCAATTTCCTTACAACAACTTTCTGGTTGCTCTAAAACTTGTTTTTCAGCAAATCTTATAACTATCCATAAATTGGAAATAAAATAACTATCTCTTTTGGTATCTATTCCTATATAATGTATAGGTTTATTATCAATAATTGAATACTCCTCATCTATCTCTATATCTATGTGTAGGTTACTTGCTTCATCTATAAAAGCAAAATCCGGCTCATAGGACCTTGCTCCTACAAAGTACCCCATAGCTACGTTGATAAATATTTTATCTCCAAAAAAAGTCTTGAGATACTTTTTAAAAAATTCTTCGCTTGCACCTCTCTTCTTAAAAATATCAGCACTAAGTTCTTGATTTCCAAACTTTATTACTTCTTTGTGGAATATTGGAGATTGTGCTTTTTTTAATATTTTTTTTATTTCTTCTTGTCTGTATTTTTTTACATATCCTACATTAGTAATTTCTTGTAGCCTTTTTTTATGTTCTTTAAGTTTTTCTTTGTATGCTTCCATATCTCGCTTATAAGCTTCATCTGCTTTTTTCAAAGAAAATCTGCTATTTACAAACCAAACCATTAACAGAACCATTCCTAAAATGTATATTTTACTGTCTTCATTGTAAAGGATTTTAAAGGAGAAAAAAACAAACATACCCATAAAAACAATAAATAAAACACCACTTATTGGGTCAGTGGGTAAATCAGGCTTTAATGGTTCTTCTATTTGAGGCTCTGCTTTTAAAGCTTGTTCTAACTCATAAGGGAAAAGTATTAAAGGGTAATATTCTGTGTTATTTTGGTTCATCGCCATAAGCATTTTTTCCTTTGGTACCTGGAATAAATAATAAAACTATCGGCACAAAAGGAACAAGAAATAAAAAACCTGTTTTGTTTATATCGTGGCATCTCTTAGCTCCTTGTGCCAATAAAAACCAATAACCAATAATATAAATACCCCATTCCATTATTGGCAATCCTCTAATCCCAAAATCCTTAGATAAACCCAAAAGAAGAACGGCTATCAAAAAACTTGTAGCATACTCACTTCTTCCAATACGTCCTTTGAAATTAAATGGTCGTTTGAACATATTATCAATCAAATAACTCTTTCACTACTACTGAAGTGTCTACCTCACTATTGTTATTTACACTTCGGTTACTATCAAATTGTAGATTTTTTGAGTTATAATCAAAAAAAGTATAAATTTTGTATCTTATCTTTTTAATATTATTTTTCTTCAACAAGGAAATCTGATTGTTATTTAGCTTGTATAAACTAATAGAATTATCATCAACAATATCATTCTTCAAACCTAATGGCGAAATTTTTAAAGTGGAGCCATCATCAAAAAAAATTAGTAATTCTCCTGCTATAATTTCTCTAAAAAAACCACACATATTGCAATTCAATCCAATGTATCCATTAAATTGATTGACTTTTACAAAAAAAATATTTATGTCCCTAAATTCTCTGCCCCTAATTATCATATCTTCACCTCTGTTCAATAAAATCTCTTTTGTAGACTCATACATTTTACCATCCATATAAACGAAATTTTGAGCATTTGAATTAGAAAAAACTACTTTTAGGCATACAATAATAGCTATCAGGAAATTTCTCATAATTAAAATAATTTGTAACTGTTTAGGTATATTTTAAAAGTATCTGATTTTTGTGATAGATATTAAACAGAGCTTTCAATAGATGAAGTCCTTG
>CALINM010000053.1 GCA_938045315.1 uncultured bacterium
TCTTCAAAGACTTAGCTGGAAATGAATCAACTCCTGTAACCGCTACAATAACACTTCCATAAACATTTTAATCCCCCTTACAGTGTGAAGTATTACTCACTGTGGGGGGGATAAAAACCAAAATGGATGCAGGTACAAAAACCTTTCACTTTTTTTGGTTAACATGTTCATACCTATAGGGAATTTAATTAACAATATTGACTTCATCTATTGTATTGTTAGAATTAGGTTATGAAATTTATTTTCTTAATACTTATCTCTATTGTTGTTGTCATTTTTGCAATACAAAATTCTACTATCGTTACTGTTACTCTTTTCAACAAAACTTTCGAGGGCTCTTTAGCGCTTGTTAATATTTTGTGCTACCTCCTTTGTGCTATAAGTGGTCTTTTTTATGTTATTCCATCAATAATCAAAAAAAACCTCACCATTTCAGATCTAAAGCAAATAAGTAAATAAAGTACCTATCCCCAATTTTTTCACAATTTTACTACACAATTTTTTCAGAACTTCTTCATAGTTTTTTCACAAATTAAATTTAATCTGAAGGTGTATTAAAAATGAGAAAAATAAAAAAAAGGAGGTCAATTATGAAGAAGTGCAGAGTTTCTCTCATGGCGATTGTTGTTTTGTTGTTAGTTTCATCCATTGCTTTTGCTGGTCCATGGAAAGGTTGGAAAGGAAGTGGAGGTTGGGGACCGGGAACACAGTATCACAGGTATTACAATCCTCAAAACGTGGAAAGCATCACGGGTAAGGTAGTATCAGTTGACAAAATCACACCCTTCAAAGGAATGAGCTATGGTGTGGCGGTTACTTTAAACACTGACAAAGAAACTATTCAGGTTCATTTAGGCCCGGGATGGTATATTGAAAGATTGGATGTAAAGATTGAGAAAGACGATGAAATTTCTTTAAAAGGCTCTAGAACTACTATTGCAGGAAAGCCTGTCATTATTGCACAGGAATTCAAGAAAAAAGATGCGGTCTTTGTTTTAAGAGATAATAATGGATACCCCGTCTGGTCTGGTTGGATAAGATAATAAGATAAATTCTCATTACCACTTCGTAGGTGAAGAGGCTACCCTAACTTACGAAGTGGTTTTTTTATGCAAAATCAGCTGGTATATCAATGCCCGCTTCATTAAGGAAGTTAAGTAAAGCAATTCTTTTTTCCTTATACTCCTCTGTAAAAAGGGGCTGACAAAGAAGTATATTTTTTTCTTCATTAGAAACTTTTACTGCAAAAGCAAAACAGGACTCTTCTCCACAAATTTTACAGTTTGTTTTTGGTAGGTATTTCATTATTTCCAACGGTTGAGGTGGTTTATTTTGTGAATAATCGGGGGTTATATTATCTTTGTTTTTAATAACTTCTTCAAAAAGATCTGAAATATATTGTAAATCCCGTAGTGCTTCTTTCTCATCTACAAGCTTTATTAGTGTAATACTATCTTTGTAAATGTTGAAAGTTTTTCCATCTTTTTTTATGGAAAATGAAGGGTGCTTGGGGACATACAAACCTTTTTTGAGATAGCCTTTAACGTATGGGAAATATTCTGAAAGATCTTTGTCTATGCTCACAACTACCCTTATTTTTGTAGAATCTGCAAGACAGGGTAAAATTTTTTCGATCTGAAAATTAAAAATCATTTTAATGCCTCCCTAAAAGCTTCTATGATTTCTGGTACATCTTCTTCTTTTGTAAATCTACCTATGGATATTCTGACAGCACCCTGATACTCAATTTTTGATAAACCCATGGCAAGAAGAACATGGGAAGGAGTATCTTCGCTTGTTTTGCAAGCACTGCCTGTACCTGCATAAACACCCAGATTATCCAGCTTGTTTATTATCTCTGTATTAAGTTTGCCCACAAAGCTTACATTCAATGTATTGGCCACACATTTATCAAAACTACCATTTAGTTTTAGATTGGGATACATATTTATTAAGTTTTCATAAATCATATTTTTTATCTTATATTCTCGTTTTTTTTCTTCCTCTATGTTCAGGTAAGAAAGCTCAAGGGCGTAAGCCATAGAAATTATTGAAGGAAGGTTCTCCGTACCAGGAAAAATTTCTCTTTCTTGATGACCACCAAAGATTATGGGGCCTAATTTTACACCTTCTCTAAGGTAAAGGAATCCAACCCCTTTGGGACCATAAAATTTGTGTGCCGAAGCAGAAAACGTTGTTACCTCCACATTGTCTAAGTTAATTTTTTCTTTGCCCACAACCTGGACACTGTCGCAATGAAATAAAATATTTTTCTCTCTTGCTAATTTAGCAATTTCCTCGATGGGCTGGATTGAACCAGTTTCGTTATTTACAGCCATACAAACAATAAGAAATGTCTCGGATGTGATAGATTTTTCAAGTATATCAAGTCTTACTACTCCATATCTATCAACGGGTAGGTATGTGACTTTATAACCAGACCTTTCTAATTCTCTTACTGTGTTAAGACAGGAAGGATGTTCTATCATTGAACAAATTATATGTCTTTTTTCTTTTCCATAGACTTTGCTTAAACCGAAAATAGAGATGTTATTCGCCATTGTGCCACCGCAGGTAAAAATTATGGTGTTTTTATCTACGTTAAATATCTCGGCTATAGTTTTTCTCGATTGTTCCAGTTGTTTTTTTGCGTCCCTCCCATATTTGTAAACATTAGAAGGGTTGCCAAAAATTTCTAAGGCTTCCAGATATTTTTCTTTCACCCGTGGATCTATGGGAGTTGTGGAGTTGTAATCAAGGTAAACTTCTTTTTTCATACTATCCCCCTAAAACATACCCTGAAATTGCCCCCACTGCTAAAACTATTGCAGGATGTAATTTAAATCTTACGAGCAGTAAAAAGGAAATTAAAAGCATTACATAAGCATATAATGTGGTTAGTATGCCAAATGATAGAAGAACTCCTGCATTTATTATCAAGCCTATAACAGCAGGAATTACACCATCTAAAAAGAATTTAAAATAGTACAAGTCTTTTAAATACTGATAGCTCTTTGAAATTATGAGCATTAGTATTACTGATGGGAGAAATAAAGAGATCGTGGAGATAATGGCACCAAAAATACCATGAACCTTGAAGCCTGCAAAAGTTGCAAGAACAGCAATTGGGCCCGGTGTAAGGTTACTTATCGCTACACCATCGATAAACTCTTTTTGTGTTAACCAGCCTAAATGTAAAACCAATTGCTGATGAAGTATGGGAATAAGGACAAACCCTCCTCCAAAGAACACAAGTCCAATCTTAAAGAAGTTTATTGCCAGTAAAAGTGGTGATGCAAGTTCAGCTCCTGTAAAAAAAGAGAAAGGTAAAGCTAATAGATTTTTATTAACAGTAATGTTTAACTTTTTTCCCCCTTTTTTTGCCCCTTTCAAACCTATCATTAAGCCCATTAAACCGGCTAATACAAGTAGTATGACAGGATTTACTTTTAAATATGACAGTATAAGGCAAAAAAAAGCTATTAATAGTGATAATTTTGATTTAATAGCCTTCTTTCCCATTGACCATCCAGCACTAAATATTAGTGCTATAACAACAGGCCCAATGCCCTTCAATGCAATTTGCAAAGATGGGATAGAATGATATTGGAAGTAAAAGTAGGAAAGTAAAATAACCAATGCTATTGAAGGAAGCATAAAAAAAGTGGCACATAAAATACCACCAATAACGCCATACAATCTGTATCCTACAAAAATAGAAGTATTTACAGCAAAGGGTCCCAAAATTTGTCCAAAACCAATGCCATGCAAAAACTCATCAAGAGGCATTATATTTCTTTTTTTTATCAGCTCCTTTTCTATAAGGGCAATTACAGCCATGCCACCACCAAATCCGATGGAACCTATTTTCAAGAATTGCAACAATAATTGCTTTATACTTATTTTTACAGTCATAAACTATATATTACATTTTTGTGTGGGTAAGTTAAATGTTAACTCACCCACACTTCACAGTGTTACTTTATTTTTCGTATCCAGAGCAGGATATGCAAACTGTTTTTCCCTGTTTTACTCTTGCATTTCTCTCTACCACCATTTCACCACACTCATTACAAACAATGGTATCAAAAGTATGCGGTTTATCTACCCAGTCGTACACAAATACTTCTGATGCATTAAAAAGCATCTCAAAAGGAGCACTGGAAACCATATCAAAGAGTGGTTGGACAATTTCATTGGGAACCTGCGATGCCGGTATCCCAGATTTCCTCATTTTCATAAACTCTGTCTCTTTGTTTTTTTGCATAACTTCCGCCTTAGGCACAATTCTTACAGCCCTTTTAGATTTTTTATCAATCAAGGTAAGCCCCCATTTACCATAACCCGTTTTTGAGATATTACCTTTACCAAAGGTACATCCTGTTGCTACCTGTACACCATCGGCAAAGCATGTTGCACAATGGTTTTCATCCAATTCAAGTATCACCTGTAGCTGACCATCCTTTGCCCTTTCTACTCCTAATTTTTCCATTGCATATAGCCCCGCTTTTAATCCCATTGGCATAGCTGGGCATTTATGACCGTGAAATTTTAATCCTAATTCTAATAATTCGTTTAAATTTGACATTTTTATCCTCCTTATTTTTCTATATTAAATACGCTTTTTTTGTTTAAAACAACGGATCTTCAAACTTAATAAACTTAATATCCATCCCACCAACATTTACAAATGGGTTTCATTTTTAAGAAGCTCCTTTATTTTTTCGAATTCAATAACATCTGTGTGTTTAAAAAACACTTTGCCATTTTTGTCATGGAAAATCTGACCTGGCGCGAGTTTAATATCAAATGCTTCTGCTATTTCACTGCAGGCATCCACATCTACAAAGATTACTTTTACAATATTTGAAAGCTCTTTTTGGACTTTTTTCATAACTTTTTCCATCTGAAAACATCCAGTGCAGAATTTTGCCCCAAATTCAATCATCGTAAATGTTTGACTTTTTGTGCCCACTTTAATTTCTGGACAGTTCCCAAAAACATAACTGGAATTAAAAATAAGTAAACTGGCAAAAAATATTGATGTTTTTAA
Source organism: uncultured bacterium (assembly GCA_938045315.1). GTDB lineage: Bacteria > CALINM01 > CALINM01 > CALINM01 > CALINM01 > CALINM01. Next base: position 5,054 of record CALINM010000053.1, read on the forward strand.
ATTTTTCATATTAAAAAGTTATAAGCTATGTAAATACTTACAATTATAAGTAAAAACCCTGCTGCCCTTTTTGCGCCGAGAGAAAAATTAGTTATATTTTTAGATTTTATAAGACTTTCTGCAATCCCAACAGAAAGCCCTGAAACAAAAATTAATGCACAATGGCCTATAGAGTATACAAATAGTAGCAATCCTCCATAAAAAATGTCTCCTTCAATAGCAGCATAGGTTAGAATTATGGCAAGTATGGGAGTAGCACAGGGCGAAGACACTGCTCCCGTAATAATCCCAAGTAAAAAGGCACCAAAAAGCCCCTTTCTTTTAACATTAGCTGACTTTTGAAAGGGCATAGGTATATTTATTATGCCCATAAGCTGTAGTCCCATTGAGACTAAAATTAGCAGAAAAATTACATATACCCACTTTCCTAATAACATCAGATACTTGCCAATTAAAGAAGCAAATATCCCAAAGACTGTAAAAGTTAATGAAAGACCAATTACGTACACTAAAGAAAATAAAACAGCCTTCCTTTTATCTCCGTCGGAATAGCCACCCACGTAACCAATTATTAGTGGTATTGCTGCAAGCACACAGGGACTAGCTGAAGATATAATGCCTCCTAAAAAAACAGCGAATACTGACAGAAGATGATTGTTTTTAATTAATACTTCAAGGTTATTAATTATGCTGTCCATACTAAATTCCTAATTTTTTCAGTACAGGAACAATTTCTTCGTAGGGATAGTACCCTATATGCCGGTGTACTTCCTTGCCGTTTTTATCAAGAAATACCTGCACAGGTATGACATAAACACCCCATTTGGTTGCAATATCGGGATGTTCCCTTACATCAACAAAAATTACTTCTAATTTTTGTCCATAGTTTTTTGTTAATTTATCCATAACGGGGCGCATCTTTTCGCAGGGTATACAACCCTTTGAACCCAATTCAAGCATGACAAACTTTTTTTCTTTTTTTGCCTTTTCAAGCTTTGGTGTAAGGAAATCGGCTGCAAATATATTTGTTACTTGCAACATGAATAATAGTATTAATGCTACTTTTTTCATATGCACTCCCTTTTTTAAACACTCATGTCTTTTAGCAACATCCTGCTTAATGGCAATGTATGTTTTTACTATTAATTTCACAAAATAAATCTGCCCTATTACAATGGTCGCATTCGATCTGCAAAACAGTATGTTTTATGCCTTGATGAAATAATACGTGTTCTATCTCTTTTCTAATTTTGTCAGAACTTGTTACATATTGATCATCAATTTTTATATGGGCAGAAAAGGAAGGTATACCATGTCCGATAGACCACAAATGAATATCATGTACATCAATAACTCCCTCAGTTTTTTCGATCTGAGCTTTTAGTTTTTCTAAATCAATGTTTAAAGGTGATAATTCGAGGAATATACTTAAAGCCTGTTTTGTTACCTTAAAACCACCGATAATGATTATAATGCCCACAATAATGCTTATTATGGGATCAATAATATACCACCCCGTTATTTTGATAATTATACCGCCTAAAATAACCCCTACCGATGCAATAGCATCACCAAATACATGCAACCATGCACTCTTAATATTCAAGCTTTCGTGTTTGTGGCCCAGTATCCAGGCAGTTATTAAATTGCCAATCATACCAATAATAGCGATTATTAGCATTATGCCC
>CALINM010000054.1 GCA_938045315.1 uncultured bacterium
AGTGTTTTAGACCCACTTCCATAAAAACAAGGATTGAAACATCTCCTTTGCTAATCAAGATTTGTTTTTTTACCCTGTTTTAGACCCACTTCCATAAAAACAAGGATTGAAACCAAGAGAAGAGATAATTATTGAATAACCAAGGGGCTGTTTTAGACCCACTTCCATAAAAACAAGGATTTAAACGTAAACAATAGTAAAATGGTGACAGGCACTTTATTTGCTGGCACGTTATTTATCTAAAAAAAGTTTTAGACTCTGTTCTTTAAAATTAAAATTAGGGACTGAAACTATCATTGAAATGAGAAATAGGAACAATGGGTATAAGATTTAGAGCTACGTTTGTAAAAAAAGTTAATTGTTAAGTAGTAGAGAAACTAAGGTATGTTTATGAAATTAAATTTTTTGTTTTTTTTTGTATAAAAAAAACAAATTTCAAATACCTGATGGAAACACATATAAAATTTTAAATGCATGGGTTAATATGCACTTTTTTATGTCACAAGCCTAAGTAATGCCTTTATATACCAATTTTTAGTTAGTGGGATATTATCTGGACTGTCTTTAAATAAACCTTTATTTTTTAAACGGGATAATATTCTGTGGGAACCAAATTTTTCCCATAGTATCAAAAATACTCTTTCAATAAAAAACCTTAAATCAACGCTTTTTAAAAACTTTTCATAAATTATGAAATCTTCTTTTTCTATTGATTTTGCAATGTAAAATCCTGATAAGTATGCAGTATCAATTCCTCCTCCATGAAGGGGTGAGCAAAGGCCCAATGCATCTCCCGAGAGTATTATTTTTTTGTGTTTATAATGTCTTATTCTCTTAGTTGGTATTGGGCCTGACATTATTTTTTCATCAGTTATTTGTATGTTTTCTTTAGCTAATATCTGTGAAAAAACTGATTTAAGATTTGGTAATTGGTTTTTCTTTGATAATAACCCTAAACCAACATTTGCTAAGTTAATAAAACCATTACTTTTTCGAGGGAATAACCAAAAATATCCGGGTGGGTCGTTAAGAAGTATCACTTTTATTGTATCTTTGTATATGGAAAAGTCTTTTTTAATTTTGTATTGGATTGTGGGCATCAGGTACTTTCTATAAATTTTTACTTCCTCTTTAGGAAAAAAGCTGTGAGTTACGCCCTTTACACCAGATGCATCTATTAAATAGTCAAAATCCTTCATTAAGCTATTTATGTCTTTTTTATCAATTTTTGTATTTTCAATAACTTTAACTCCATGAAATATTGCTTTGTCAGCTAAGTTAAGCTGCCATTTTTTTCTATCGAAAGTATAAAATTTACCTGTTTTTGGTAATGGTATTTCGTAATTTTTATCATCTTGAACAATTAGCTTCCTTATTTGTAATTTTTCTGGTAATTCCACATGGATCTCACTGAAATAATCAAAGAAACCTTCAGCACATATTATGTTTTCGCCAACTCTACCTTTTTCAAAAATATAAACTTGTTTGTTAGCTTTACCAAGCTCAATTGCAGCTGTTAAACCTGCAGGCCCCGCTCCAATAATTCCGATTTTCATAGATTTTTCCCGGTAATTTTTTTTAAAGCCTCTTTAGCCTGATTTTTTACAATTAGAGACTCATCATTACAGAGTTTAACAAGATAAGGTTCAATGCTTCTATCCCCAATTTGTCCCAGCGTGCGAGCTAAGGATTTTCTAACTATTTGTGACTCGTCGTCAATTAGTTCTAAGAGTGCTGATAAAGCTTCTTCAGCTTTAAGCAACCCCAGAGCCTTTACAGCAGATTTTCTTACCCACTCGTCTTTATCTTTCAGTGCTTTTATTAAATAGGGGATACCGCTTTTGTCTCCTATTTCTCCTAAAGCATAGGCAGCATTATCTCTAACAATTGAGTTTTCGTCTTTTATTAGTAATTCTGCTATTTTTTGAACCGCTTCTTTTGCCTTTCTTTTGCCTAACTCTTGTATGGCTGAAGTTTTAATTATTGGTATTGGATCTTCAAGAGCTTTTATTAATTGTGAAATTGTTAAATTGTCCATAAAAAAATATTTTACAAATGTGGGAAGTAAAATAAAAGGTTATATTTATTTTTTCCTGCATTTACTGCAGTAACCATAAATTTCTAAAGTATGTCTTATGTGAATAAAATTTTGATTATCACAAAGCTCTTTTTGAAGTATCTCAAGAGCAGAAGAATAAAATTCAATAACTTTACCGCATTTTAAGCATATCATATGATCATGATGATTTTTTTCAGATTTCTTTTCATAATGCTTATGCCTATCGACATTTTCAACGGCTTCAATTGCTCCACATTCCAATAATAGATTAATTGTTCTATAAATTGATGCCCTTGAAACTTTGGATCCCCGGGATTTCATTTTTATATATAGTTCGTCTGGATCAAAGTGCCCATTAATCTTTTCAATTTCGTGAATTATTTCGTCCCTTTCTTTTGTAAATTTCAAGCCCTTATCTTTGAGAAAATTTTTTAATATTTTTTTTATCATGTGTTCAGTCTATAAAATTTTTAATCGAATTGGTAGAAAAAATTTGTCCCGGTTAAAAGGTCAATTTGATTTTGAACTATACGTAAAAAAAGGGTTTTGTAAAAAAATTTTATAAATACCAAGATGGTTATATCTTTATCAAGGCATATCTTGTGAAGAGGGTCCTTACAGGAAAGATACCAATCAATTTTAAATGCTAAATGTCTATCAGGTTATTATTTAAGATTTAGCAACTGAATATTGATATGGATAGGTGATTGAAAAATGCGTGATTAGAATTAAGTCTTATAGCCCTTTAATTAGTGAGCATGGCCAGATACGAGTAAACTTAGTAATCTGTAGATTACTATGTACACATGTTTAATATATTAATGTGAGAAGTGTTTTTCAGGTAATGAAGATATGAGTTTTTTTGTATATTCATTTTCTGGTTGGTGGAAAATTTTCTGTGTTTCTCCTAACTCCACTATTTCACCCTTTGAAATTACAGCTATTCTATCTGATATATGTCTAACAACTCTTAAATCGTGAGAAATAAAAAGCATAGAAAATCTATATATTTTTTGAAGTTCCATGAAAAGATTGAGGATCTGAGCTTGTATTGATACATCAAGAGAAGATACAGGTTCATCAGCTACTAAAAATTCTGGTTTAAGTAGTAATGCCCTTGCTAAATTTATTCTCTGCCTCTGTCCACCAGAAAATTCGTGAGGGTATTTGTAAGTATCATCAATGTTAATCCCTACCTGATTAAGGGTTAAAGCTATTTCGTTATCAATCTCTCTCAACGTCATCTTTGTATGTATCTTAAGTGGCTCCCTAAGTAAGTCAATTACCCTCATCCTTGGATTAAGAGATGAGAGGGGATCCTGAAAAACTGCTTGCATCTTTGTCCTAACTTTTTTCATATCTCTGTAACTTAGTTTTGTTATATCTTGATTGTTGAAAATTATTCTTCCCGAATCAGGTTCGATTAATCTTAGGATTATTTTCCCCAGTGTAGATTTTCCAGAGCCAGACTCTCCGACTAGACCTAAAATTTCATTTGAATATATGTTTAAATTGATATTTTTTAGGGCATCAATTTTTATTTTTCCACCAAAAAAACCTTTTTTAAGTTCGTAACTTTTGTTTATGTTAATGCATTGTAAGATTATTTGATTACTCTTCTGCATAGAACCCCATGATTTTCATTTATGAATGTAAATAAGAATTCCCTTTTGCAATTTGCCTGAGCTAGATCGCACCTATCATAGAAGGGACAATAAAAATCAGAAATTTTTGAATATCCAGGGATAGTTTTTAAAGGTTTTTTGGGAACACTGGTGATAGAAGGCACAGCATCAATTAAACCTTGTGTGTAGGGATGAAGGGGATTTTCAAATATTTCTTCTTTTATGCCTTCCTCAACTATTTTCCCACCATACATGACATAAATATAGTCAGATAATGATTTTACAATTCCAAAGTCGTGGGTTATCAAAAGTATACTTAGATTAAGTTGCTTTCTTAATTCTAAAAAGAGTTCAAGAATTTCTCCTTGTATAGTCACGTCAAGGGCGGTTGTTGGTTCATCAGCAATTATTAAAGAAGGTTTTAATGCTACTGCCATGGCAATAAGAATTCTTTGTCTTTGACCACCACTTAACTGATGGGGATAGGATTTAAGTCTAACTGCTGGGTTGTCTATTTTAACAAGCTCTAATAATTTTAAGCACTGAGCTTTAATTTCATCCTTTGACAAATTTGTGTGAACTTCAAAGATTTCCGATAATTGTCTCTCTATGGTAAGAACAGGATTTAAAGCTGTTAATGGCTCCTGAGGTATCATAAAAATATCTCTGCCCCTAAACTCTTTTATTTTTTCTTCGGGGAGACTGATGAGGTCTATATCATTAAAGAAAATTTTGCCCGAGGTTATTTTAAGATTCTGTGAGGGGAAGATTCTCATAAAGGAATAACCTGTTAAACTTTTACCGGAACCGGATTCTCCAACAAGTGATATAATTTTACCATCTGGTATTTTTAAAGAGACACCTTTGACAAGTAGCCTGTCTATTTTATTATTTTTAATAAGAGATACTTCCAGATTTTTTACTTTGAACACATTTAGAATTATATAAATAACCTCGTAAAATTGCTATTTTTTTTGACAAACAGTGAAGGTTAAAGTAGAATTAAATATCTTAATGGAGGTATACAATGTTTGAGTTTCAAAGGATTAAGAGACTGCCACCTTATGTATTCAATATTGTTGTTGATTTAAAGAACAAAGCAAGAAGAGCAGGAGAAGATATCATAGATTTAGGGATGGGTAATCCAGATATACCAACACCTCAACACATTGTGGATAAACTTGTTGAAGCTTCATATAATCCTCGAAATCACAGGTACTCTGCATCAAGGGGAATAACAAAACTAAGGGTTGCTATTTCAGATTGGTATAAGAGAAATTATGATGTAACAATAGATCCTGAAACTGAGGCTATAGTAACTATTGGAGCGAAGGAAGGGCTTTCCCATTTTGCCCTGGCTACATTGGAAAGAGGTGATATGGTAATGGTTCCAAATCCGACCTATCCAATTCATACATATTGTGCAGTTATAGCTGGGGCAGATGTTCAATCAATACCCTTTACTGAAGATAGAGACTTTTTTGTTGAGATCGAAAAGGCAACAAAAAGAACGTGGCCTAAACCAAAGATGTTAATAATTAGCTTTCCCCATAATCCAACTACAAAGATTGTGGATCTTAATTTTTTTGAAAGGGTAGTGGATTTTGCTAAAGAGAACAATATAATTCTTGTTCATGATTTTGCATATGCTGATCTTTGTTTTGATGGTTATAGAGCACCAAGTATGCTACAGGTTAAGGGAGCAAAGGAGATAGGGGTTGAATTTTACACTCTCTCAAAGGGATATAGTATGCCTGGTTGGCGAGTGGGATTTTGTGTTGGTAATGCTGAATTAATTAATGCCCTTGCAAGGTTGAAAAGCTATTTTGATTATGGTATTTTTCAGCCCATACAGATAGCTTCAATTATTGCATTAAATGGACCTCAAGATTGTGTGGAAGAAATAAGTAATATCTATAAATCAAGGCGAGATGCATTAGTAGAAGGTTTAGAAAAAATAGGATGGAAAATTGAAAAACCAAAAGCTACGATGTTTGTATGGGCAAAGATACCAGAAAGGTTTAGTAATATGGGTTCTCTTGAATTTTCTAAATATCTATTGCAGGAGGCAAAAGTTGCCGTTTCACCTGGTATTGGTTTTGGTGAATATGGAGAAGGGTATATAAGGTTTTCTCTTGTAGAAAATGAACATAGAATCAAACAAGCCGTAAAGGGAATTAAAAAGGCTTTCAGTAAAGGGTGTAAAAATGAGGGTGATTAATTTTGGTATTATTGGTTTTGGTACCGTTGGGAGTGGCGTAGTCAAGCTATTTTTAGAAAATCAGGATGAGATAGCCAGAAGGTTAGGATTTAAGCTTAGGCTTAAAAAAATAGCTGATAAATTGATGAAATCTAAAGAGGGTGTTTATGTACCAATCGATATGATAACTTCTGATGCGTATGAAATTATTAATGATCCTGAGATTGACATAGTTGTGGAGCTGGTAGGTGGAAAAACTTTTGCAAAGCAGTTTATAATCGATGCTTTTAAGAACAAAAAGCATGTAGTTACTGCAAATAAAGCACTTCTCTCAGAGTTTGGAAACGAAATATTTACTGAAGCAGATAAAGCAAATTGTTATATTGGTTTTGAAGCTTCAGTAGGTGGTGTTATACCCGTTATAAAGACTATAAAAGAGAGTCTTGCAGGGGATAAGATAGAGAGCATATATGGAATAATGAATGGAACCTGTAATTACATACTTACAAAGATGTCAGAAGAAAAGAAGGATTTTTATGAAATATTGCTGGACGCACAAAAAAAGGGTTATGCTGAAGCAGATCCAACGCTTGATATTGATGGCATTGATGCAGCCCATAAGCTTGCAATTCTTACATCTTTAGCTTTTGGAACAAATGTAAATTTCAGTAACATTCATTGTGAAGGTATAAGGGATATTACGAATTTAGACATGGAGTTTGCTGCAGATTTCGATTATACAATTAAACTGCTTGGGATAGCAAAGGATAATGGGGATAAAATTCAGGCTAAGGTTCATCCAACCCTTATCCCTAAAGACCATCCCCTTGCAAGTGTAAGGTTAGAATATAACGCAATTTTTATAAAAGGCGTGGGATGTGGTTCGATACTTCTTTATGGGAAAGGTGCAGGGATGATGCCAACAGCCTCAGCTGTACTTGGTGATATAATAGATTGCGCCAGACATATACATACAAATTCAATTAAAACAATATCAAACAGAGGCTATCTGGAAAGTAATATGCAAAACAAGCAGATTGAGTTTATAGATGATATTGTTAGTAAATTTTATATAAGATTAATGGTGGTTGATAAACCTGGTGTTTTAGCTTCTATATCAGGTATATTAGGTGAAAAAAATATAAGCATAGAATCGGTGGTCCAGAAAGGGAGGGCACAAAATGGTGAAGGAGTACCTCTGGTAATATTTACCCACGATACAAGAGAAAAAGAGTTAAGAGAAGCTCTTAATAAAATAGGAGGTATGGATTATTGCCTTGCAAAACCAGTGTTTTTCAGGATAGAAGATAAAATTTAGGAACAAATATGTGGCGGGGATTAATCAGGGAATACAGAGATTTTTTTAATATCAAAAAAGATGATTATATAGTTACTCTTAATGAGGGTAATACACCACTTATTGCATCAAGATACATAGGTGGCAATTTAAACCCGCCAATTAGACTTTATTTTAAGTATGAGGGGCTAAATCCAACAGGATCTTTCAAAGATAGAGGAATGACATATGCAATTTCAAAAGCTTTAGAGAATGGTTCTAAAGCAGTTATATGTGCATCAACAGGCAATACTTCTGCTTCAGCAGCCGCATATTCTGCAAGGGCTGGAATTAAATGCATTGTTTTAATTCCGGAAGGGAAAATTGCCCTTGGAAAACTATCTCAGGCAATGATACATGGTGCAATTGTGATACAGATACTGGGCAATTTTGATGATGCTTTAAGTATTGTTAGGGAAATATCTGATAAATATCCCATAACACTTGTAAATTCACTAAATCCCCATAGAATTGAGGGTCAAAAAACAGGTGCCTTTGAAGTTTGTGATGCCCTTGGGCATGCTCCAGATTATCACTGCTTACCTGTTGGTAATGCAGGTAACATAACCGCTTATTGGAAGGGATATAAGGAGTATCATAGCAGTGGAAGATCTGAAAATTTGCCAAAAATGTTAGGATTTCAGGCTTCAGGTGCAGCACCAATAGTGCTCGGGCATCCCGTTAAAAATCCAGAAACGATAGCAACAGCGATTAGAATTGGTAATCCAGCAAGCTGGGACAAAGCTGTTCAGGCAAAGGATGAATCTGGAGGTTTAATAGATATGGTAACAGATGATGAGATATTAGAAGCATACGGACTTCTTGCATCAAAAGAAGGGATCTTTTGTGAACCAGCTTCTGCAGCATCCGTTGCAGGGGTATTAAAATTATCAAAAAAAGGTTTTTTTAAAGGACAAGAAGAAGTTGTATGTACATTAACAGGTCATGGACTTAAGGATCCGGATCTGGCAATTAAGCAATCGAAATCACCAATAACACTAAGACCAGATATAAAGGAAATATTGTCAATAATAGAACTATAGGGAGGGACTATGAGACCAATTGAGAAATCATTGCATAGCTATCAGGAAAAGCTATCAAATGCAATGGAAGACTTGTTAAACATGTTAAGTTATATTTATGACGGCTTTATTAAGCACAAAAGAAGTTATCTACACGAAGCAGAAAAGTTAGGCAAAAAGATACATGAATTTGAAAAAAATTTTACAGAAGAGATTATAAAAGAGGGAGATAAAGAAACTGTAAGACTTTTCATTTCTATAGCGGGGCATATTGAAAGAATTGGGGATTGCTATGAAAATGTTGTAAAAACAGTTTATACAAAGATTGCAGAAGGAACGCTTTTTTCTGACAAAGCTGTACAGGAATTGAATTATTTATTTAACGCTTCTAAAGATATGGTAAGGAATGTAAAAGATGTTATTATTACATTGAATCCTGTTTTAATGGAGCATTCATTAAATTTGGGTAATAAGGTGAACACCATGGCTGATGAATTTGCCACCCAGCATGAGGAAAGACTGGTAACAGGTATTTGCCATCCTAAACACTCATCTATGTATCTTGATATGCTTGATAATTTAAGAATGGGGGTGTGGCATTTAAAAGAGATTGTTAAGAAGCTTCAGAACTACTAATTGCAGATTTAGCTATATGAAAACCACCAAAAATCCCTGCTTCATCAACGAGCAGGGATTTTTTTATTTGAAGATTCTCCAGATGAGTTTTAAATGTATGTTCCTCCAATCCTTTATATATGCTTTTTTCTAATAATTCCCATGCCTTACTAACTCCACCACCAATAACTACCATCTCCATATCCAACAGATTGACTATTGTTGCAATGCCAATCCCTAAGTGATATCCGGCCTTCTCAAAAATTTTTCTTGCTATTTTATCACCCCTTATTGCAAGCCCTGCTATTTCTTCTGCTTCTAATACAAGTTGTGTTTGATTTTCCATCATTTTTTTTATTGCTGTTGCTGAACTATAGGCTTCAAGACAACCCCGTTTACCACAACTACATTGTGGACCTGATGGATGTATTACAATATGTCCTATTTCTCCAGCCATGCCTTTACTTCCTCTATATATACGTCCATCTATTATAATACCTCCACCAACTCCTGTCCCAAGTGTGATCCCAACAAAATTTTTATATCCCCTTGCTGAACCAAAAAAACCCTCACCTAATGCGAAAAGATTTGCATCATTTTCTATGTTAACCGGAATATTGAGAGTTCTTTCTAAAGTATTCTTAATATTCACATAATGCCAGTCTGGAAAATTTGGGGATTCAATGACTATGCCATCATCAGTAACAAGTCCAGGCACACCAATACCGATGGATTGAATATTTGAATATTCGTCAAACCTCTTTAATTCTTCAAGAATTATATTTTGTAAATTTGCAGGATCTTTGATGGATTTGGAAGAAGCCTTCCATGACTTTATGAGTTCTCCTTCAAGATTGAAAACACCTATTTTAATATTGGTACCGCCTAAATCTATACCAAATATAACCTGCTGTTTCATTTATTCAAACGTTTTTTGAAATCTTCAATGGTATTTTTAAGCCCTTCTTCAAGTTTTACAGTTGGTTCCCACCCCAGTAATGTTTTTGCTCTTGTTATATCCGGTCTTCTAACCTTAGGATCATCCTGTGGCAATGGCTTATAGACAATTTTACTTTTTGTCCCTGTCATTTCTATGATTTTTTTTGCAAGATCTAAAATACTCATCTCCACAGGGTTTCCTAAATTTACAGGATAGTTATAATCTGACATGAGAAGCCTATAAATTCCCTCGACAAGATCTGAAATATAACAAAAACTTCTGGTTTGACTACCATCTCCAAAGACAGTTATGTCTTCATCATTAAGAGCCTGATTTATAAATTCAGGTATTGCTCTTCCATCGTGAATCCTCATTCTCGGGCCATAGGTATTGAAAATCCTAACAATTTTTGTATCTATCCCGTGAGCTCTATGATAAGCCATCGTCATAGCTTCTGCAAATCTTTTTGCTTCATCATAAACTCCTCTTGGCCCTATGGGATTGACATTTCCCCAATAATCTTCACTCTGGGGATGAACAAGGGGGTCTCCATATACCTCAGATGTTGAAGCTAAGAGAAATTTAGCTTTTTTCTCTTTAGCAAGTCCTAAAGTTTTGTGAGTGCCAAGAGCTCCAACTTTCAGTGTTTGAATTGGAAGATTATGGTAGTCAATTGGGCTTGCTGGTGAAGCAAAGTGGAGTATATAATGAACTGGCCCTGGTACGTGTATATAGTTTGTAACATCTAATTTGATAAAGAGGAAATCAGGATTTTGAAAGAGATGTTCAATGTTTTTTAAATCTCCTGTTAAAAGGTTATCAACACAAATGACACTATAACCTTTTTCAAGAAAATAATCACAAAGATGGGAACCAATAAAACCTGCACCGCCAGTTATTAATACACGTTTCTTCTCCATCTAAAGCCTACCAATACCGTAATATGTAAAACCAAGAGCTCTCATTTTATCGGGGTTATAGACATTTCTACCATCAAAGATAACATGTGATTTTAATCTTGCCTTAATTTTATTATAGTCTGGATTTCTAAATTCATTCCATTCAGTAATAAGCACAAGCGCATCAGCCTTTTCTAATGCCTCGTAGGGATCTTTGCACAGGGTTATTTTGTTATCAAAAATCTTTTTTGCTTCCTTCATGGCTTTTGGGTCAAAGGCTCTTATCTTAGCGCCTAAATTAAGTAATTCATTTATAATAGTTATGGATGCGGCTTCTCTCATATCGTCTGTATTGGGTTTGAAAGAGAGACCCCATATTGCAAAGATTTTACCCATAAGATCATTTTTAAAATGGGCTTTTATCTTTTCAACAAGATGTTTTTTTTGTCTATCGTTTACTTCTAAAGTTGCCTTGGGCAATTTTAAATCAAAATTATATTCTTTTGCTAAGTGGACAAGAGCCCTTACGTCTTTTGGAAAGCAAGAACCACCAAATCCCACCCCCGGAAAAAGAAAAGCGTAGTTAATCCTCTGATCTGCACCTACACCTTTCCTAACCATTTCAACATCTGCACCAACCTTTTCACATAATAAAGCTATCTCATTCATAAAAGATATTTTTAGAGCAAGTAATGCATTGGCAGCATATTTAGTCATTTCAGCACTAGCATTGTCCATGAAGATAATTGGACGCTCATTTCTCACAAATGGAGCATACAACTCCTTCATAACCTCAAAAACATAGTTATCATCTGCTCCAATAACAACCCTATCGGGTTTCATAAAATCATCTACTGCAACCCCTTCTTTCAAAAATTCTGGATTTGAGCATATATAAAGCTTATACTTAGAATCCTTGACAATCTCTTTAGCCCTTTTTGCAGTTCCCACTGGTACTGTACTTTTAAGAACAACAATTTTTTCTGAATTTGCATATTTTTTTATTGTTTTGATACAGTCAAACACATAGGTTAAATTAGCAGAGCCATCATCAGCCGAAGGGGTACCTACGGCTATGAAGATTATATGGGAATCTTCAACAGCTTTTTTCGGATTTGTTGTAAACTTGATTCTCTTTTCCTTAAGGTTTCTTTCTAATAGCTCATCGAGGCCATGTTCATAGATGGGGAGGATACCTTTTTTCAACAAATTTATCTTATTTTCATCAACATCATATCCGATAACATCGTTTCCACTTTCGGCAAGACATATACCTGTAACTAATCCCACATAACCAGTTCCAAAAATAGAGATTTTCATTAGTTAATAATTTCCCCCTATTAAAAAATGCCTAGGGCGGGACTCGAACCCGCACGGAGCTAAGCTCCAAGGGATTTTAAGTCCCTTGTGTCTGCCAGTTCCACCACCCAGGCATCCTGTGGAGGCACCGACCGGATTCGAACCGGTGATAGTGATTTTGCAGACCACTGCCTTACCACTTGGCGACGGTGCCATAAAAAAAGAGCGGGAAACGGGATTTGAACCCGCGACCCTCTGCATGGCAAGCAGATGCTCTACCACTGAGCTATTCCCGCATAAAAAACTGATTTTTATTGTAGTTAAAAACAATATCAAAAAAACACTTACTTTGTCAAGAGATTTAAAAATGGTTATTAGTGATAGGTTTATAAATTTTATGTTTAATGTGAGAAGATAATAAAATTTTCACTTATACTTGGTTTTTTTAACCTCTAACTTTTCTACTATTAGCTTGACAAAATAAATTTATTTTGGTATTAGCAAAGCTAAGGGTGTTTAAATAATATAAGGGAGGTAGGATAATGAAGAGGGTTTTTTTATCCATCATTACTTTTTTTTGTTTAACAACGGTTGCGTTAGCACAAAATGTCCTGCTACTTCAGCCAAATGGTGGAGTTTTAGCAGCGGGCTCTACTTATCAAATTCAGTGGTCTGGAAAAGGTGCTAAATATACTCTAAAATTTAGTAAGAATAATGGAATGACATGGAGTACCATTGCTAGTAATATTACAGCCACATCCTATGATTGGACTGTTCCGATCCCAACAAATAATATTAAAAAGTGCTTGATAAGTGTTGTAGCTTATAATGAAAATAACAGGGTTATTGGGACTGATAAATCTGATGCTCCTTTTATTATCGAAGTAGTAAGACTTAATTCACCAAATGGTGGTGAAACCTTATACGCGGGAAGTAATTATGAAATTAGCTGGACTGCAAACGCCACAATAACACCTGTTTCTAATGTATCGCTTCTTTATACAACTAATGGTGTCACATGGAGAAGTATTGATATGGGATCGGATAATACTAATGATGGTTCTTTCATTTGGACAATTCCTAATGTGAGTACACCTATTACAAAAGCAAAAGTAAGAATTGTATTAAAAGATAGTTCAAATAAAATTATCGGGAGTGACGATAGTGATTCAGTTTTTACAATCCTACCAGCTTCACAGGGTGATGTAAAAATAATAGGTGGATCTAACCAGTAGGAGGTGTATCATGATAAAAAAAATAATCGCCTTTTCTTTCATAATTTTTATCTTTTTTTTATCAAATGATATTTTAAAAGCTGAGAATCCAACTTCAGAGATTTTTACAATTTATAAAACACAGTTATTCTTAAATAATAACTCAAATCCTGTTACTGTTTTTGACAATCCAAACGGGATTGAAAATGATATAATTCAAAATCCTGAATCAATTTTTGGTACCGGCAATGTTCCGGCTGGAAGTTATAAAAGGTTACATCTTGTCGTAAAAAATAGTTTTACATACACAGGATCCAATCCCTGTGGGGGAACAACGATAACGGGCACTGGAATTATTAATCCCCAAGCCTCACCCGATGAAAAAGTTGACATTTATTTTGCTACTGCAGATGATGGCGGTGGTAGTGGTTGGTACAGCAATGGTACTGCTCAATACCCATTTCTCATGCAATCTCCAATTTCAGTACAATCAGGAAAAAGTACAATCGTAAAATTAGTATTTAATACAGCGAATACTTTGCAATGTATAAATAATAGTCCTTTGCTTTTCCCACCATCGATAAACGTTACAAGCATTATAGAAAATGTTCCAACTACTTGCTCAATTACTGGGCAGTGGTGGTTCGTTCATTATAATATTTTCGTTTGGCCCAGGGTATGCTCAGACCAAAGTTGTTCATCCTATCATTTCCCATCAACTCCACAAGAAATTTTTGATAATACAAGTATAGAAGCAGGTTGGGGTACGATAACTTTTGATAGCAATGGTACGTGGACTGTAAATTTAGGAAGTACTTTTGAGAATCAGAACAATCCAGGTACTGCATATCACAGACATAATCTTGCTATGTATGACCCACAATCGTCTGAAGATGGTTATCACAATCCTGCCGGGACCGGGACATTGTCTGGAACATATAAAGTATCAGGGAATTTGCTCACCCTTTATTTACCTGAGGGAGGAGTTATAGAAGGAGCTATTTCTTCTGATTGTAAAACTATTGCAGGAGCAAATATTGCAAGTGATAGCGATAATGATATAATTTTTGCCGTTAAAAAGCCATTAAACATGTCTACTACTTTCCCCTCCGGTAAATATGTTTTAAGCCAGCTCGGATTTAATTTATGTTATGATGTAGAAGGCAGTAGTTGTTATTATCAAGGAGATAAGAAAATAAGATATTTAAACTATTTAAATGAAATGAGTGCTCTTGACACAAATCTTGGTAGTGGGGGTACTTTAATAAGCTGGTCATCACATCAGGAATATAGCCCCCAGTATGATGGTCAATCAGGTAATCTTAGTTCAATATTACTTTATCAGCCAAGTGAATCATTCGGAGTGAATAGAGGTGTGCTAAACTTAATCTCATTAAGAAATGATGGTCTAGTTACAATTACAGAGGAACCTTTGTTTTTTGCTATGGGGGAAAATATGAGTGCTGTTTTTGCAGCACCAGCATCGGGAGATAATGATAGTAGTGACAGAATTACAGTGGGTTTTATGGTAAAAGTGGCAAGTTCTCCAACAGTAGCTGATTTAAATGGTACATGGAGGTTATCGATTATTGGCTCAGAAGTTGAACCGGGAGAGGATAATATCTGGGGGACGGAAGATGATCAAGCATGGTATGGCCTTACTTATGGAGAGATTAAGATTTATAATGGTGCAGTAACATCACGTTCATTTGTACATAAAAATATTTTTGATGGTACCATAGAAAGCGAAAAAGGTAGTGGCGAAACAATTCAGCTGAAAATGGAATGTTTCAAACCCGGCAAACATATTACGACAAATGCATGCTCTGATCCCGATTCTCTAAAAATACCAGTATTTTATATTTATGGAGCAGGAAATAATGCAGGAAGAGTGATAGGGAAAATGATTCTTGATAGTTCAAAAAAGGCAGCAACTTTATGGGGCAACATTGATAAAGATGAAACGCCACCAGCTGATTTATGTTCACCTGAGTTTGATAATGAATATTGTGATACTACAGGGGGGAATTCTCTTTCCCTCTTTGGCGTTGCTGTAAAAATACAATAAATTTAAAAGTGGCAGGATACACCTGCCACTTTTTCTAAAAAATCTACTTAGGGTTCTTAATTATCTAAATTTATGAAATTTTTTCACTTCAAGCCGATTACCCTTAAGAGATTATATTTCAAAGTTGGTTTAATGTTTCAATCTTAAGTTATCTAAAAAGTGATGGATAAATTCAAAAATTTGAATTATGTACAAAATTGCATATTAGAAGATCTGAGCTAACCAGGAAGTGATAGAAAATAATTGGTTAATTTTAATCACTTTTTGATAATTATTAATCAAGAGACAGGGAAATACATTTTAAAATTTTTTCACTTAATTCATAACTTTTTTGATAATACAAATAAAATCATAATTTTAATTTTGGCATAACCATTGCTTGTAATATACAAGCTTAGCATTAATAAGTGAGGTAATAAAAATGAGATATGCAGAGGCAGGCTTTAATTTAGAAATTGATTTATCAACAGGTAATATTGAAAAAGTTGCAACGGATCCCAAAGATACGGAGGACTACTTAGGAGGATTAGGTACTAATGCAAAAATTATCTGGGATAGAATTGCTGGTGATACAGATCCATTTTCAGAAGATAATGTTTTAATATTTAGTTCAGGGCTTTTATGTGGCACTCCAGCATATGGTGCTAATAGAACTATTATATCTTCCATTTCCCCTCAAACAAAACTCTTTGCCTTTTCTATGACGGGTGGGTTTTTTGCGCCTGAATTAAAGCAAGCAGGTTATGATAAAGTAATTTTGCGTGGGAAGTCACCTAACTGGATATATGTTTACATAAATAATGATAAAGTTGAATTAAGAGATGCTACTCATTTGCTTGGTAAGAGCACTTATGAAACCTTGGAAGCTATAAGAGATGAGATAAACGATCCCCGTGCTCAGGGACTTGCCATTGGTCTTGCAGGAGAAAATAGGGTCTTCTTTGCATCAATCGAAACTCATAGGGGCAGTGCAAGTAGACTTGGTCTTGGTGCTGTGATGGGAGATAAAAAAGTTAAAGCAATTGTTGTTCGAGGCACTAAAGATTTAAGTATTGCAAAGCCTATGGAATTCATGAATGAATGCAGTAAAGTTTTAGATTATATGATGTATAGACTTCAAAATCCCATAAAAGGTGTTCCTGCTATACTTTCTTTGATTGGTTCTCCCCAGGAGATGTTACTACACGATGAAGAATGGCATACTAATAATTTTGCCTGGGGTAATGCACGAGTTAGAAGAAAGAATTTCTGGAACAGTGAGATAGAAAAAGAATGGTCAGAAACATTAGAGAAAGCAAGGAAAAAGCTCATTAGCTGCTATAACTGCCCTATTAGATGTGCTGGTATAATTCAGTTACCCGGCTTTCCTACATATGTTATGAAATGTTATTCTAAAATTACTTATACAATGGCTGCTATGGTAGATAGTCTTGAGTTTGGGCTTAAAATTGCAGCAAAGGCACAGCATTATGGTGTAGATGGATTTACCACTCCACAAGTTATGGCCTTTGCCATTGAGCTTTATGAAAACGGTATACTAACAGATAAAGATTTAGAGGGGATGCCTAAAGAAAGTAAAGAAGAACAATTTTTCTGGTTACTTGATAGAATTGTAAGAAGGGAAGGTATAGGTGAGTATCTCGCCGATGGAGTTTACTGGGCAGCAAGAAGGATTGGTAAAGGTGCAGAACAGTTTGACAGGAATACAATAAAAAAACACGAGCAGATACCCATAAAACTTGGCATGCTTAATCCCATTTACTATATCATGTGGTCTACGGGTGAAAAGGTTAATATCACACAAATTGAAGGACAATTTCCACAAGCACCGTTCCCATCCAGAGAGTTAAAAGAGGAGTTTATAAAGGATTGGATACAAATCCCCACAGGTAAGGAAGAGAAATTTAAAAGATTTATCATGGAGTGGGGTGAAGAGGGCAAAAATTTCCCCTTCTGGCCAGAGCCAGAACTAATAGCTGAATTAGTAGAATGGCAGGAGCTTATGCACTATGTTGATGATTCATTGGGACTTTGTGCTGGACTTTCTTCCTTTCCCTTGAAACCACCGTATCATATTCATAATTTGCCAGTCTTTATTAAATATGCTACGGGCATTGATTATGATGAAGAGAAGCTTTGGAATACTGCTAGTAGAATTAGAAATTTAGTCCGCGCTATAAATATAAAAAGAGGTTTAAAAAGAGAAGACGAAAAACCACCAGAGGATCATTGGAAAAAAAGATTCCCAGAATATGAGCAGAAATTGCTTGATGAATATTACAAATACAAGGGATGGGATAATAGAGGAATTCCGAAGAGAGAAACTCTTGATAAGTTAGGGCTTGGTTATGTTGCTGAGGAGTTTGAGAAGATGGGAGTTTATGATTAGTGTGATTTAAAGAGCAATAAAATTGAGATAAGGGATTAACAAATATGGAACTAACTTTAAAAGAGGAGTTAGGTGTGAGTAAAAAGAAAAAAGTAAAATTTATTAAAATTGATTTGGATAAGTGTCATGGTTGTCGTGCCTGTGAAGTTGCCTGTTCAGCTTTCCATGCAAAGCCAAAATACAGCACAATAAATCCAGCGCGTTCGAGAATTAGGGTATTTAGAGATGAACTGAGAAATGTCTTTGTCCCTGTATATGCAAGCTTTTATACAAAGGCAGAGTGCCCGGGAAGAAGGGTTTATATTGCTGAGCAAAAGGAACATAGCCCTGATAGAAAAGAGTATGTGGAGTGTAGTTTTTGTGGAGCAGCATGTCCTTCAAGGGATTTATTTTTTGAACCCGATTCTGGTCTTCCTGTAAAGTGTGATATGTGTGAAGATGATCCACCAATTGAGACTCCCTGGTGTGTCAAGGTATGTCCCGTTGGTGCACTTGTTGTTGAGGAAAGGGAAGTGGAAATTGCAGAAAGAGAGGAAGAAAAAGAAGATGAGCTGGAAATTGGTATGGAAGCATTAGCAGATAAATATGGCTGGGATAAAATAATTGATATGGTAGTGAAAAAAAATATCAAGTAGTGCTTTATTGTTCATGGAAAATACTGCAGTTTTAAAATTGAGAGATTTTTTTAAGAATCGAGATTATGGCGATGTTTTAATGGTTGGTGGAGGTATAAGCGGCATACAGGCTGCACTTAATCTTGCTAATTCAGGATTTAAAGTATACCTCTTAGATAAGGCACCTACAATTGGTGGTCATATGGCTATGCTCGACAAAACATTTCCTACAAACGATTGCTCTATGTGTATAGAATCGCCAAAATTTGTTGAATGTTACAGGCATCCAAATATTGAACTTCTAACCTCTTCAGAAGTAGAAAAAGTAACCGGCTCAGCAGGTAATTTTACGGTAACGATAGTAAAAAAACCAAGATATGTTATCGAGTCTAAATGTACTGATTGCACATCCTGTGTAGAACATTGTCCTGTAAAATATCCCGATCAATTCAACCAGAATATATCTAAAAACAAGGCAATACATATTTATTTTGCCCAGGCAGTGCCTCTGGTCACCTACATAGATCAGTCATGTCTCTACTTACAGGAAAAAAAGTGTGGTATATGTGAGAGTGTATGCAAAACAAGTGCAATAGATTTTACTCAGAAACCTGAATATAGAACGCTAAAGGTAGGAGTGATCATAATTTCACCGGGGTTTTCTGCTTTTGATGCTGCAATAATAGAGTTTGGATATGGTAGATATAAAGACATTGTGACAGGCCCTGACTACGAGAGGCTTCTATGTGCCACGGGTCCCTTTGAAGGTGAAGTTTTAAGAATAAGCGATCACAAATACCCAGAAAAGATTGCTTGGATTCATTGTGTTGGTTCAAAAAGTGTGGTAAAAAATTCCAATACTTATTGCTCTTCAGTGTGTTGTACTTATACGCAAAAACAGATTATTCTCACAAAGGGCCATGATGAAGATGCAGAATGTGTTGCATTTCATAATGACATAAGATCTTATGGTAAAGATTTTGAGAGATTTTTCAAGAGGGTTGCAATTCTTCCAGGGGTAAGATTTATTAGAAATTATGTTTCTGTTGTGGGTGAAAATCAGGAAAATAAAAATGTGATATTAAGATACTCTACTTTTGACAAGGGTGTTGTTCAGGAAGAGTTTGATATGGTAGTTTTATCAGTGGGATTGAATCCGCCTGCTGATAATGAAAAGATTAGGGATATATTTGGTATAAAACTAAACAATAAAGGCTTTTCCTCATCAAACTACTTCGATCCCGTTGAAACAAATGTGAAGGGTATATTTGTAAGTGTTGCCTTTCTTGGGCCTATGGATATCCCTGAAGCAGTTTTTACAGCAAGTTCAGCTGTTTCAAAGTGTGGAGAAATTCTTAAAAATGAAAGATGGAAATTATCAAAGGAAAGGGAGTATCCATTCACCCTTGAAAATCTTGATATAAAAACTTTTCTGGATAATCTAATAAAAATGGTTTTTAAGCATCCATTAACGCATGTTTATATGGGTGGAAAAGTAGTAGAATCAACAGGTTATGTGGGTAACTTTTTAACCAAAATAGAAACTTCAAATAATAAAACTTTTGAAATTAAACACGGTGCAACTGTAATAGCGGTAGGAGCTAAAGAATATAAGCCAGAAGAATATTTATATGGTAAATCGAATCTTGTAAAGACCAATTTAGAATTAGAAAATATGATTGGAAGGAGAGAAAAAAGCCTTTTAGAAGCAGAAAGTGTAGGATTTATACAATGTGTGGGTTGTAGAAACGAAGAGAGAAGTTATTGTTCAAAAATTTGTTATACTAATAGCATTAAGCTTGCAATAAAACTAAAAGAGATTGATCAAAGAAAGGATATTTATGTTTTTTTTAGAGATATGAGGACTTATGGTTTTAGAGAGGACTATTTCAGTAAAGCTTCAGAGCTTGGTGTTAAATTTATAAGATATGATGCAGATAACCCACCTATTGTTGAGGATACAGGTGACGATAAAACACTTAATATTAGAGCCTTTGACCATGTACTTAACAAAATGCTTGAAGTCTCAGTTAATTATTTATTCCTTGCCAGTGCTGTAATCCCAAACGAAGATGCTGCAACCGTAGCTAAGTACTTTAAGGTTAATCTTGGTACAGATGGATTCTTTCAAGAAGCTCATGTAAAATTAAGACCAGTGGATTTCGGTGCCGAAGGGGTTTATTTATGTGGTACAGCCCATTACCCAAAATTTATAAACGAGACTATAAGTCAGGCTTACGCAGCAGCAGGAAGAGTAGTAACACTCCTTTCCCATGACACTATTGTGGCTTCAGGTTCGGTATGTGTTGTGAATGAAAAAAGCTGTATTGGATGTGGTGCCTGCGTGGATGCTTGTACTTACGGCGCTATTGAGCTAAAAAAAACAAATTTTGGACACAAAGCAACTGTAAATCCCATATTATTCAAAGGGGATGGACTATGTAATTCTAAATGTCTCACATATGCAATTTCACTAAAGCACTTTACTGAAGATCAGTTAATAAAGCAGATTTTGGCAACAAAAGAAAAAGAGGCTGATGAAAAATTAATGCTCAATGGAGTAGCATGATGAAAACTACGAAATATAAGCCTAAAATGATTGGGTTTGTTTGTAACTGGTGTTGTTATGGAGGAGCAGATTTAGCAGATGTATCTCATTTCCAGTATCCTCCATATATTTAGATTGGTAAGGGTTATGTGTTCAGGTAGAATAGATTTTTCACATATTTTTACTTCTTTTATGACAGGTTATGGTGGTGTTTTCGTTGGTGGCTGCCATCTTGGAGACTGTCACTACATTACTAACGGTAACTATGATGCTATTAGTCTAGTTCAGCTTGCAAAGAAGATATTAGAATACATTGGGATCAATCCCATCAGGCTTAGGATAGAGTGGGTATCAGTATGAGAAGGAATCAGATTTGCAAATATTATGAATGAATTTAGTGATCAGATTTTGCAACCTGGCCCTTTAGGGTTCAAAGAAAACTTAGATTTAGTAACAGTGAAGAGTAAGATAAAAGAGGTTATGAGGTTAGTGTCATACATAAAAATTGCAAAAAGAGACAAACTAAAAACAAGATTTTTCGAGACAAAAATGTACGATGATCTTTTTACCACAGAGGAAGTCAAAGATTTAATTGAAAACGTCCCCAATTACTGGATAGATCCTGCAAAATGTACTGCTTGCACAATATGTGCTAAGAGATCTCCTGTAGATGCAATAGAAGGTGATAAGGGAATAATTCATGTTATAGATCAGCAAAAATGTATCAAATGTGGCACCTGTTATGATGCTTGTCCAGATAAATTTAAAGCCCTTCAAAGGCTTGTTAATATGCAGATTTCAGTACCACTGCCATTTGATGCAAGGCAGAAAATAAGAAAAGTTGAAAATGTAAAAGGGATTTAGAAAAAAGCAATTTTTTTTAAGGAGTATAAAATGGAAATATTCGAGCCTTTTAAAGAAGCGATAGAAGAGATAAATCAAGCAGGTGGTGAAAGAACAAAACTATGCTTCCAGTGTGGTAAGTGTGATAGTGTTTGTCCCTGGAATAGAGTTAGAAATTTTAGTATGAGAAGACTTATAAGAGAAGCTAATTTTGGCTTATCGGAGATAGAAAAAGACGATATTTGGCTTTGTACAACTTGTGGAAAATGCCCCCAAAGATGTCCAAGAGATGTTAGACAAATAGAAGATACTGTTGCTGTGAGAAGAATTGCTAATGTTTATAATGTTTTTTCAGATACTGCTAAACCCATTAAAACTGTATCCTCCGGGCTAAAAACCGAAGGTAATCCCTTTGGCGAAGAACGCTCAAAAAGATATGCATGGGCAGAGGGACTTAATTTAAAAAAATTTGAAGAGGGTATGGAATATCTTTTCTTTACTGACTGCTATCTTTGCTATGATCCAAGGATGAAAAAAGTAGCAAAAATGACTGTAAACATTTTAAATTCCTCAGGCATTGAATATGGAATTTTAGGGGAAATGGAAAATTGCTGTGGAGAAAGTATAAGAAAAACAGGCAATGAAGAGTTATTCAAAAAGTTAGCAAAGGAAAACATAAAAAACTTTATAGATAGGGGAGTGCAGAAAATCATTGTTAGTTCACCTCATTGTCTCTATACATTTAAAAATGAGTATTCGCAATTTAAAGTAAATTTTGAAGTTATACATATTGTTGAACTTTTATATAAGCTTATACTGGAAGGGAAGCTTAAGTTTAATGGTAGTTTAAAAAAGAAAGTTGTTTATCATGACCCCTGTTATTTAGGAAGACACAGCGGGATTTATGATGAACCAAGAGAGTTATTAAAATCTATACCAGGATTAACACTTCTCGAGATGGAAGAAGAAAGAGAGGAATCACTATGTTGCGGTATGGGAGGTGGTAGGGTGTGGATGGAAACACACAAAAACGAGAGATTCTCAAATATTAGAATTGAACAGGCAATAAATGCAGGAGCTGAAATACTTGTTACAGCATGTCCCTATTGCATCACAAACTTTGAAGATACAAGAGTAGTATTAGGTTTGGAAGATAAAATTGAGATTAGAGATATAACAGAAATTATTGCTGAGGTTGCTTTTGTTTAAGAAAGTTATTTAATTGTCTTTACGATGCAAAAGTTCATATTAAAATGTAGTAAAATTTTATTTTTTTATGTAGAATAGCAAATTTTTGCAAAATATAAATAAATCTGTCTTATCAATTTACATCAAGATTGCTCATTTATTACTTTTAACCTATTTAATTTTTTTAAGTTGACATATTTTCAAAAAAGCTGTATGTTCAAAGCATGAACGGTAAAAAAGAGAAGATGGATGAATCTATTACATTAAAATTACTTGAAGAGATTGAACAAAATAGGGACATATCCCAAAGATCCCTTAGCAGCAAGCTTGGGATTGCTCTTGGTCTTGTGAACACTTATATCAAGCTTCTTGTAAAAAAAGGTTATATAAGAATATCAAATTTTCCAAAAAGCAGATATACATATTTAATTACACCGGAAGGTTTGTCTGAAAAATCAAGACTTGTTTACAAGCATCTTAGTTATTACAATAACATGTTTAGAAAGGTTAGGGATGATTCAAGAAAGATTTTCAAAGAATTAGCCACTAAAGGAGTTAAAAAGGTTGCCTTTGTGGGAGTTGATGAATTTGCCGAAATTGCTTTTTTATCACTAATAGAGGCTGATTTAACCCTTGAAGGTATTTATGATAATCAACATATAGGAGAATTGTTTCTTAAAAACCGTGTAAAATCCTTGGATAAATTGCTTGATAGTGATTTTAACTACATACTTATAACATCAATTAAAAGAAGAACAATGCTTTATAATGATTTGATAAACTTAAAAATTAAAAGAGAAAAGATTGCATCTTTATTTGATTAAAAAGAGAGGTTTTTATGCAGACAAAGGAAATGATTGAGAGGATTAAAAATAAAAAAGCATCAATTGGAGTTATAGGCCTTGGTTATGTAGGGCTACCGTTAGTCATAGAGTTTGCAAAAAAAGGTTTTACAGTTTTTGGTTTTGATATAGATGACAAAAAGATAGAAATGCTTAAATCCTGGAAAAGTTACATAAAGCATATTGATTTAAAAGATCTTAAGGGTAGAAATTTTACTCCCACAAGCGACTTTACAAAGTTAAAAAGTGTAGATTGCATAATCATTTGTGTTCCCACACCATTGAACAAATATCGAGAACCAGATATGACTTATGTTTTCAATACAGCAAAAACCATATCCCAGAACATGAGAAGGGAACAACTAATAGTACTTGAGTCAACTACCTATCCAGGGACAACCGATGAAGATGTAAGAAGGATATTAGAAGAAAGTGGGTTAAAGGCGGGTAAAGATTTTTATTTAGCCTTTTCTCCTGAGCGGGAAGATCCTAATAACCAAAACTTTAAAACCAATCAAATACCAAAAGTAGTAGGTGGTTACGATAAAGAGAGTTTAGAAGTAGCAAAGACACTTTATGATCAAATTGTGGCAAAAACGGTGCCCGTATCATCTACAAAAGTTGCAGAAGCAACAAAGCTTTTAGAAAATATTTATCGAGCTGTGAACATAGCTTTGGTAAATGAATTAAAGATACTTTTTGATAGAATGGGTATAGACATCTGGGAGGTAATAGATGCTGCCAAGACAAAGCCCTTTGGGTTTCAGGCCTTTTATCCGGGACCTGGCATAGGTGGGCATTGCATACCCGTTGACCCCTTTTATCTTACCTGGAAGGCAAGGGAATATGATTTTTCCACGCGCTTCATCGAGCTTGCTGGAGAGATAAATATATCAATGCCCTACTTTGTAGTTCAAAAAACAATAGAAGCCCTTAACGAACGGGGTAAAAGTATCAAAGGTGCGAAAATTCTCATACTTGGTATGGCATACAAAAAAGATGTGGATGATATGAGAGAATCGCCATCCCTTGTAATATACGAGCTTTTTGAGAAAAAGGGAGCGGTTGTGGATTATAACGATCCTTTCTTTCCAGAGATACCAAAATTAAGAAAGTATGAGATACATAAAAAATCTATTCCCCTCACAAAAGCCAATCTAAAGAAATATGACTGTGTGGTCATAGCCACAGATCATAGCGAATATGATGGAGACTTTATAGCAAGAAACTCAAACCTAATTGTAGATACAAGGAATCTCATCAAGGATTCAGAGAAGTATAAGGGCAAAATAGTTAAGGCTTAATTTATGAAAATTATACAAATAGTGGGAGCAAGGCCACAATTTATAAAGTATTTTCCTGTCCATAAGGCTTTATTAAAATACGAAAACGTTCGAAATATTCTTATTCATACGGGGCAACATTACGATGTAAACATGTCAGATATATTCTTTAAAGAGCTTGGCATACCAGAACCACACTATCATTTAGGTGTTGGCTCTGGACCACAAGGTGCTCAAACAGCTCGAATGATAGAAAAAATAGAAGAAGTCATTTTAAAAGAAAAACCAGACTGTATTGTCATCTATGGAGACACAAACTCAACCTTAGCTGGAGCTTTAGCAGCTTCAAAACTTCACTTACCTGTTTTTCATATAGAGGCTGGACTGAGAAGCTACAACAAATTCATGCCAGAAGAAATAAATAGAGTTCTCTCAGATCATGTATCAACGCTACTTTTTTGTCCTACAAAAACAGCTATTAAAAATTTAGAAAAAGAGGGGTTTAAAAATAAATTAAATGATGGAGAACTAATACCTATACCCTTCAATCAGAAAATAGTTTCTAATATCTCTGAACCTTTGATAGTAAATGCAGGCGATGTGATGTATGATATAATAAAAGAAATTGGACCAAAAGCTGAAAAATCAGAAATTCTTGAAAGACTTGGGCTTAATGGCAAGAATTATGCCACAATGACACTACATAGAGCTGAAAATGTTGATAATGCAGAAAGACTTCAGAAACTATTAAACTTTGTAAATGATATAGATTTAGAGAAGGTGATATTTCCAGTCCATCCCAGGACAAAAAGACTCCTTTCACAGGTAAATTTTTCAGAAAAGATAAAAATAATTGATCCCCTGGGCTACATAGACATGGTAAAGCTTACAAAAGAGAGTTCGTTAGTTTTAACTGATTCAGGGGGGCTTCAGAAAGAAGCCTTCTGGCTTGGCGTGCCCTGTATAACACTAAGAGAGGAGACAGAGTGGATAGAAACCATTGAGCTGGGCTGGAACATACTGTATAAAAATTTTAAAAGTATTAATGACTTTACAAAAAAAACGGCATACCCCTTTGGCGATGGCAGAGCAGGGGAGAGAATAGTAGAAGTAATTGTAAATATGGGGATTAATTAAGGAGAAAAGTGAAATGGTCAAACAACTAACTGAACCGTTTATAGCCCATATAGGACTTGGCTATTGGGGGAAAAATATATTGAGAAACCTATATGAGTTAGGCGTTCTTCATACAGCATGCGATGTAAGTGAAAAACTAATAGAAGAAAGGAAAAAAGAGTATCCAGATATAAAATTTACAACAAAATATGATGAGCTTTTAAATAACGATATAATAAAAGCTATAGTCATATCAACACCTGCAGCAACCCATTATGAGCTTGCAAAAGAAGCATTACTTGCAGGAAAAGATGTATTTGTAGAAAAGCCACTATCATTAAGAGTTGATGAGGCTCAAGAGCTAATAAAAATTGCAGAGAGGGAAAAAAGAATACTGATGGTGGGTCATATTCTACACTACCATCCCGCTGTAGTAAAAATGAAAGAGATGATCAAATCAGGCAAACTTGGGAAAATCCAGTATATATACTCAAACAGGTTAAACATTGGCAAAATTAGAACAGAAGAAAATGTAATCTGGAGTTTAGCTCCCCATGATGTATCACTCATTCTTGATATAGTAGGTGAAGATGCAAAAGATATTAAGGCCTTTGGTGCTTCATATCTTACCTCAAACATAGATGACATAGCGACCATACAAATAACATTCAACAACAATATAAAAGCCCATATATTTGTTAGTTGGTTAAATCCTTTTAAGGAACAAAAATTTGTTGTAGTGGGATCAGAGGGCATGATAGTTTTTGATGATGTTTCAAAGGAGAAGCTTTTTTTCTACCCCCACAAAATTGAGTGGCAGAATGGTAGAATTCCGGTAGCAATAAAGGTAAAGGAAGAAATAATACCCATAGAGTCAGGAGAACCATTAAAGTTAGAGCTAATACACTTTATAAAATGTGTGGCAAAAAGGGATAAGCCACTAACAGATGGAAGAGAGGGATTAAAAGTTATAGAAGTCTTAACAAAAACTAATAATATAAATAACGCAATCCCAAACACAACCAAAAGGCTAAACTACTTTGTTCACGAGTCATCTTACATAGATGAGGGAGTTGAAATAGGGGAAGGTACAAAAATATGGCATTTCAGTCATATATTAAAGGGGACTAAAATCGGTAAAAACTGTATAATAGGGCAGAATGTCGTAATTGGACCAGATGTTGTGGTGGGTAACAAATGTAAAATACAAAATAATGTATCCCTGTACAAAGGAGTTATCCTGGAAGACGAGGTTTTTTGTGGTCCTTCTTGCGTGTTCACTAATGTTTACAATCCAAGGGCATTCATAGAGAGGAAACACGAATTTAAACAAACATTAGTGAAAAGGGGAGCTACAATAGGAGCAAATGCAACGATAGTGTGTGGAGTAACAATAGGGGAGTATGCACTCATTGCAGCTGGGGCTGTGGTTAAAAAAGACGTTCCGCCCCATGCAATAGTTGCAGGGGTGCCTGCAAAACAGATAGGGTGGGCATGTAAGTGCGGCGTTACACTAAAGTTCAAGAATAATAAAGCTAAATGCGAATATTGTGGCAATGAGTACGAAGATCAAAAAGGGACAATTATTTGTGATTAGTGAATTGTGAGTAGAAATATTTTATAGGTCATAGGGGATAGGTAATAGTTGAAACTCCATAATCTGGGATTTGGAGCAAGACGTGTTAACAACTCTACAAACTCTATAGATCCCTAACTACGAACATACCACTTCACTACTATTTGACTTCACCTTATAATCAATGTAAAATCCATTATATGATTAAAAATGTTAAAAATAACAGAATTGGAAGACAAAATTATCAGAGAAAGCCACTTAAATTATGAACAATCAATAAAAATCTATGATTCAATGAGAAAAGAAGTGCTTGCTTTGGGTATT
>CALINM010000055.1 GCA_938045315.1 uncultured bacterium
ATGAATTTAAAACCTTTTCTCATATAAAGATCAAACGTTTATATACTCCTTCTGATGTTAGTTTTTCTTATCTTAAAGATCTAGGTTTCCCTGGTGAATATCCTTTTACAAGAGGTGTACAACCTACTATGTATAGAGGCCGCCTGTGGACTATGAGACAGTATGCTGGTTTTGGTACAGCTGAAGATACGAATAAAAGATATCATTATCTGCTGAAAGCTGGTCAGACAGGACTTTCTGTTGCCTTTGATTTACCAACGCAGATTGGGTATGATTCTGATCACCCAATGGCAGAAGGCGAAGTAGGTAAGTGTGGAGTAGCGATTGATACATTAAAGGATATGGAGATACTATTTGATGGTATTCCCCTTGATAAGGTAACAACTTCAATGACAATTAATTCTACGTGTGCCATAATCCTTGCAATGTATATAGCTGTAGCTGAAAAACAAGGAGTGCCTCAAAAAGATTTAAAAGGAACTGTACAAAATGATATTTTGAAGGAGTATATTGCCCGCGGTACACACATTTATCCACCAGAACCATCCATGCGACTTGTAAGAGATGTAATTTTATATTGCAAAGATAATTTACCTCAATGGAATAGTATTTCAATCTCTGGTTACCATATAAGAGAAGCTGGAGCCACTGCAATTCAAGAAGTAGCTTTCACTCTTGCCAATGGTATAACATATGTTCAAAAAATAGTTGATTCAGGTGTAGATGTGGATGAATTTGCTGGAAGGCTATCTTTCTTCTT
This sequence comes from uncultured bacterium, assembly GCA_938045315.1. GTDB lineage: Bacteria > CALINM01 > CALINM01 > CALINM01 > CALINM01 > CALINM01. Next base: position 761 of record CALINM010000055.1, read on the forward strand.
CAACGCTCATAATAATTTTTTAGAAGAAATAGCAAAATTCAGAGCTGCGAGAAGGCTTTGGGCTAAGATAATGAAAGAGAGGTTTAGAGCTAAAAAACCTGCTTCTATGATGTTGCGTTTTCATACCCAGACAGCTGGTTGTACTTTAACAGCACAACAACCGGATAATAATATCGTAAGAGTAGCGATGCAGGCACTGGCGGCTGTACTTGGTGGCACACAATCACTGCATACAAACTCAAGAGATGAGGCACTTGCTTTACCAACTGAGGAGTCTGCAGAAATAGCATTAAGAACACAACAAATTATTGGTTATGAAAGTGGAGTGACTGATTTTATTGATCCCTTAGGAGGATCATATGTTATTGAGAGCTTAACTAATGAGATCGAGAAAGGTGCTACTGAGTACATAAATAAGATTGAAGAAATGGGTGGTGTAATGAAAGCAATTGAGCTTGGGTATATACAAAAAGAAATAGCGGATGCAGCATATGAGTATCAAAGAGCAATAGAAGAAAAAAAATATATAGTTGTAGGTGTTAATGAATTTGTAAAACCCGAAGAGCCCCCAAAGAATATTTTAAAAGTTGATATGGAAAAGGAACTATACCAGAAAGAAAAACTAAGGAAAGTAAAAGAAAGTCGAGATAATAATAAAGTAAGAGATTCATTGGAAAATTTGAAAAAAATTGCAAAAACTGATGAGAACTTAATGCCTGCTATAATTAATTGTGTTAAAAATTTAGTCAGTTTAGGTGAGATATCTGATGCTCTTAGAGAGGTATTTGGAGAATATAAGGAAATGTAATGGGGGAGGATAGAAATGAAAAAAATAAGAATTTTAATTGCAAAACCCGGACTTGACGGGCATGATAGGGGGGCAAAAGTTATTGCAAGGGCATTAAGAGATGCGGGTTTTGAAGTAATATATACCGGCATAAGACAGACACCGGAACAGATTGTAAATACTGCCATTCAGGAAGATGTTGATTTTATAGGTCTTTCATGTTTATCTGGGGCTCACAATACACTTTTTCCTAAAGTTGTGGAGCTTTTGGAAAAAAATGGAGCAAATGATATAATAGTTTTCGGAGGTGGAGTTATACCAGCTGAGGATGTAGAGTTTTTGAAAAGTAAGGGTATCAAAGCCATATTCGGACCTGGAACTCCAACAGAGGAAACAATTAGATTTATTAAAGAAAATTTTAAAGGAGATTAATATTATGTATAAGAAAATAAGCCATATAGGTATAGCTGTTAAGGATATCAATGCATCTTCCAAGTTTTACACTGAATGTTTAGGATGGGTTTCTGAAGGAGTAGAAGAAGTTTTAGACCAGAAAGTGAAAGTATGTTTTTTCACAATAGGTGAGTCAAGAATAGAACTTGTTGAACCCACTGATGAAAATTCCGGTGTTTATAAATTTTTAGAAGAAAGAGGGTTCAAGGATACCGTTCATCATATTGCATATGAAGTTGAAAATATAGAAAAAGAACTTGAAAATTTAAAGCTTAAAGGAGTAAGACTTATTGATGAAAAACCTAGGAAAGGTGCACATGGGATGAAGATAGCATTTATACATCCTAAATCAAGCAATGGAGTTTTAGTAGAGATATGTGAACCAGAAAATAAATAAAGGAGGAACAAAGTGAGAGTAGTCGTTTGTATTAAGCAGGTTCCGGATACTACGGAAGTAAAAATTAATCCTGAAACAAACACTTTGATGAGAGAGGGTGTGCAATCAATTGTAAATCCCTTTGATGAATTTGCTATTGAAGAAGGTATTAGAATTAAGGAAGCTCATGGTGGAGAAACTATTGCATTGACGATGGGACCACCACAAGCAGAGGAAGTTTTAAAAACTGCACTTGCTATGGGTTGCGACAAAGCTTATCTTATCTCTGATAGAGCATTTGCTGGCTCTGATACTTTGGCTACAGCTTTAACAATTTCTGCTGCCATTAAGAAGATTGAAGAAAAGGATGGCCCAGTTGATATTGTTATATGTGGTAAACAAGCCATAGATGGAGACACAGGGCAGGTAGGGCCAGGGATTGCAGTAAGACTAAATCTTCCACCATTGACATATGTATCAAAAGTGAGAGAAATAAATCCTGAACAAAAATATATAATAGTAGAGAGGCTAATGGAAAGAGGGAAGGAAGTAGTTAAAAGCACATTACCAGCACTTTTAACGGTAGTTAAAGACATTAATACCCCGAGATACCCATCACTTTTTGAGATTAAAAAGGCTTCAAAAAAACCAATGATTAAGCTTACTTTTAATGATCTTGGCCTCAGAGAGGATCAAACTGGTTTAAAAGGTTCTCCCACATGGGTAAACAAGATATTTTCTCCAGATTTAAAGAGTGTTAGTGGTGAAATTTTTCAAGGTGAACCTGAGGAATGTGTTAAAAAATTAACAGAAAAACTTTTAGAAATTACAAAAGGAGTTAGCCTATGAGTTATGTGAAAATTGATAAAAATTTATGTGTGGGATGTGGAGCATGTGTTGATGCATGTCCTGTAGGTGCACTCTTCATGGAGGGTGACAAAGTAGAGGTTAATGATAAATGTAATTTGTGTGGATCCTGTGTTGGCGTATGCCCTGTTAATGCTCTCTCGATACCAAGGGAAGCAAAAAAAGTGGATCTAAGTGATTGGAAAGGTGTATGGGTAATAACAGAACATGATGGCAAAAAACCTGTTACTGTTACTTTTGAATTATTAGGTGAAGCGTCAAAATTAGCTTCTAAAAGAGATACATACGTTGGTGCTGTCTTGTTGGGTAATAATGTCGCATTTATGGCTGATGAGCTTTTTTCATATGGTGCTGATAGGGTTTTTTTATGTGAATCACCAGTATTGGAGCATTACAGGACTGAACCATATAGTGAAGTAATTGTAGAGATGGTTAAACATTTCAAACCAGAAATTATTTTAAGCGGTGCAACGACGCAGGGGAGAGATTTAGCAGGTTCGGTGGCAACAAAATTAGAAACGGGCCTCACTGCTGATTGTACGGGTCTTGAGATTTGTCCTGAAACAGGAAATTTATTACAGACAAGACCTGCATTTGGTGGAAATATTATGGCTACTATTTTGTGCCCTAATACAAGGCCACAAATGTCAACAGTAAGACCAAAGGTTTTTCCAGTGCCACCAAAAACTGATAAGAAAGGTGATATCGTCAATTTCTCTTTTGATTTTAGTAAACTAAATATTAGAACTGAAGTGCTTGAGTATCTACCTTTTGAGGAAAAGATTAGTTTAGCTGATGCAGAAATAATTGTTTCCGGTGGACGTGGTCTTGGTAAACCTGAAAATTTTGAAATTTTAAAAGAATTAGCAGATACATTAGGTGCTGCATTGGGAGCTTCACGTGCTGCTGTTGACGCAGGTTGGATATCCTATGAACATCAGGTAGGGCAAACAGGTAAAACTGTAAGACCTAAGATTTATATAGCCTGTGGTATATCCGGTTCAGTTCAGCATATGGCTGGCATGAAACATTCTGATATAATAATTGCTATAAATAAAGATCCTGAAGCACCAATATTTAAGATTTCAAATTATGGAATTGTTGGTGATTTAAATGTAATCGTTCCTTTATTAACTAAGGAGCTTAAAAAACATCTGGGAAGCTAATAAAATGGCAATAATGGAGATTTCAGTAGTCCCCTTAGGAGTAGGCAGTAGCGTTAGTAATTATGTAGCAAAATGCATAGAAATTATTAGACGCTTTGGCCTCTCCTATGAGGTGACTGCGATGGGTACTATTGTTGAAGGTGAAGTTGATAAACTTTTTGAATTAGCTTTATTAGTTCATAAAGTACCCTTTGAGATGGGTGCAACAAGGGTACTTACTAATATTAAAATTGATGATAGAACTGATAAAGAAGTTACTATTCAAAGTAAGCTTAATTCTGTTAAAAATAAGATTTGTGGAGAATAAATTTTATTCATCATAAGGAAGATAAATAGTAAAACAAGTACCTTTAGCCACTTGGCTTCTAACCGTAATCTTACCAGAATGTTTTTCTATTATATCTTTACTTATAGATAACCCAAGACCTGTTCCTTCCTCGGGAGGTTTTGTGCTGAAAAAAGGTTGAAATATTTTGTCCATATTTTCCTCAGGTATACCTATTCCCGTATCCTCAACCTCAATTATAACACTTTTTTTGCCATTTTCAGAAGTTGTGATAGATGTTGAAATTGTAATTGAACCACCTTTAGGCATTGATTGAGCAGCATTGATTATTAAGTTGACCAAAACCTGTTGAATTTGCCCTTTATCATAACTTATATCTGGAATATTGTCGGATAAGTTTGTTATGATATTAACATTTCTAAACCTTTCTAGATAATGTTTAGTTAATTTTACTGTTTCAAGTATTAACTGATTAATATTCTTTTTTTCCTTCTTTATTGGTTGGGGCTTGTAAAATTCTGTTAATCTATTCATTATTCCCTGAATTCTTTCCACCTCTTTTTTTATTATATTTAGCAGCTCTTTTTGGCTTGGATCTAAATGTTTTTCCAAGCGATCAAGCATACCTGCTATAACAATGAGAGGATTTTTTACCTCATGTGCAAGTGAAGCTGCCATGATCCCCAGGGTAAAAACTCTATCATTTTGAGCAAGAATTTTCTTTGTTTGATTTATAGTCTCTTCTTTTTCTTTTATAGTCTGTATTTTTTTATGAAGTTCCTTATATAATTCTTCCATTTCAGAAATATAAGACAAAAGAACCTTTTCTTTAGCAGAAGCTATTGCTTTATGATGTTCTAAAAGGTCTTCTAATTCCTTTATTGAATATCTAATTCTATTCATAAAAATTTAGAAAATTTCTATCACAAATTCACAATAATCATTACCTGCAGTCCAGCTTTTTGTTTGTGTTCCCTTTGTTTTTCTGCCAGTTATTTTTTCAATACCACCAGCAAGAAAACCGCATTCTAAGTCACAGATTAGTTCTCCGGTAATTGGTAGTCCTGCACATGTCATGCATTCATATAAATCTATCGTAATTTTGTCTTCACTTTTTTCCACAATTTCAGGGATTCCAATACCTAAATCTTGAACGAGCTTTAATAAATCTTCTTCAGTTTTTACTTCAAAATATGAACTAAGAATTTTTCCCAATCTGTATAGCACATGTCCAGTACTTTCACCGAAAAGTTCTTTCATCCCGGAGATTCTAAGTAGTCTGTAAGTAGCAAGGGGCAAAACATTTTT
>CALINM010000056.1 GCA_938045315.1 uncultured bacterium
TTAGTCCAAGGAAATGAGAAGATGTTAGTTTTGCCGGGGGATGATGTTGATTATGATGAGGTATCTAAATTTGATACATTAGTTTTTTTAAAAAAACCAGACAATTTAGAGTTGTACAAAAGATTGTCAGAAAATTACAGATTGTTTTTAGGCATTAATTTGGGGAGAAGGGGTGAAAAGTTTGGAGAGATAGATGATTTAAATAATGACCTAAAAAATTTACCTTATTTTTCCCTGATTGTTGCAAAGAAAAACAAGGAGTGAAAAAATTAGATGAAAATAAAAAGGGGGTAATATGAAAACAGGTAAGGTATGGTTCGTAGGGGCTGGTCCTGGTGATCCAGAGTTAATAACACTTAAGGGTGAAGAGCTCCTGAACCATGCTCAGGTTGTTATATATGCTGGTTCACTGGTAAATGAGAGTCTTCTTGATTACTGTCCCGCCGATTGTGAAATTTATGACTCCTCTAAGATGACCTTAAGGGAGATAATAGAAGTTATTGAAAAGTCAGTAAAGGAAGGTAAGAATGTAATAAGGCTTCATACAGGTGATCCTTCACTTTATGGCGCAATTTTTGAACAGATAAGGGAGCTTGATAAGAGAGATATAAAATATGAGGTTATCCCGGGAGTCTCTTCAGCCTTTGCTGCCGCAGCCTCTCTCTGCAGGGAGTTTACTATCCCAGGAGTTTCACAAACAGTTATTTTTACAAGGTTTTCAGGGAGAACAAAGGTTCCTGAAAAGGAGAATTTGGCAGAACTGGCAAAACATAGGGCTTCAATGGTTATATTCCTTTCTGTTTCTTATATAGAGGATGTAGTAAATGCATTACTCCATGGTTATGAAAAAGATACACCTGTTGCTGTTATATATAGGGTTAGTTGGAAAGATGAGAAGATTATTCGTGGCAACTTAGAAAATATTGCAGAAAAGGTGAGAAAAGAGGGAATAAAAAAGACAGCACTTATATTGGTTGGAGATTTTCTAGACCCAAAGGATTTTCAGTATTCAAAGCTGTATTCGGAAGATTTTGAGCATGAATTTAGATATTAAATTATCATATAATTTCTTAGGTCACCAAGACTAATCTCCCAATAGGGTAACTTTTCGTTTAGAAAGTATTCTGTGGCACTTATATCAAGGGTAGAGTAAAAAGGCCTTTGGGCGGGCCTTTTAATTGAGTCCTTTGTAGAAATGGGTACTATTTTTAATTTTCTATCAAAGACTTCAACAATCTTTTTCGCAAATGTATACCAGCTTATACCATTGCCTGCTCTATCGGTTAAGTGGAAAATACCATGAGCATTCTTTTCAATAAGCTTAAGTAAGTATTTTGCTAAAGTAAAAGTTGATGTGGGAGCACCAAACTGATCATTAATAACTTCAATTTCATCTTTTTCTTCTGTGGCCCTTAAAATTTTGGTAAGAAAATTGTTTCCCTCAGGTCCATAAAGCCAGCTTGTGCGAACTATTAGATAGTCACAACCACTGTTTATAATATAGTGCTCACCATAAAGTTTAGTTAAACCATAGTAATTCAAAGGGTTTGGTGTATCGAAGGGGTGGTAGGGTTCTTTTTTTTCTCCAGAAAATATATAATCGGTGCTAATATGTACAAAAAAAATATTGTTTTTTCTACAAATTTCAGTAATGAAATAGGGAGCAAGGGCATTTAAAATAAAAGCCCTATCTTTTTCAATCTCTGCCATATCAACCTTTGTATATGCTGCACAGTTAATAATCAGATCTGGTTCATGGGTTTCAATCTTTTCTCGAAGCTGGGTGGAGTTTGTAATATTTAACTCTTCCCTCTTTAGGCCAATTATACTTATTTTCTCTCTTTTGAAATGATTGATAATTTGTTTGGCTAACATTCCTCCACTTCCAGTAACAAGGATTTTCATCTAATACCTCCATTTTTAGAGATATATTCTTTTAAATGATTGAGTTCTTCAAGAAAATAGGGACTAAAACCCGATAGGTCTTTTTGATGAAACAGGTCTTTTAACGAAAAGGCTTTCACTTCAGATACTTCATGGGACTTTGAAAAATTATAAGGTCCATCAAAAATTGTGTAATAGGTTTCCACTAATTCTGTTTCATTAGAAAAAGTGGCCTTATATGAATAAAGAAATGTAAGGTTGTCTGGTTTGAAACCCAACTCTTCTTCACATTCTCTAATTGCCGCTTCAGTATATGTTTCCCCTGGCATAAGGTGCCCGCCAACTGATGTATCCCAGTGATTGGGAAATAACTCTTTCTTATTTGACCTTTTTTGTAGTATAAGCTCAAATTTAGCATTAAAAACTAAAACATGAACAGCTTTATGAGCAAATTCAGGATTTTTATGACACTCGCTTCTTTCTAAAAGTCCTAAATAATTGCCATATGCATCGTATATTTCCAGTAACTCTTTTGCCTGGCTCATAGGAAAATCTCAATTTTGTATTTTTCTTTAAGCATGTCTATGTAGGCATCTAAAACTTTTTTCGTTCTCACAATAGCTAAATATTTTCCAGCCTCTCTTTTCCCTTCTTCATCATCCATAGGTACGTGCATAACCTTAGCTATGAGATAAATAATTTCTATCGATTTTTCAGTTTCTATTATTTCAGAGAAGCACCCCTCCTCCATGTTCAATAGCTTTCTAGTAACCCTTTGATCTAAATTATCGATGTTTTTCTGGATTATTTTATCTTCGCCTAGGGAGGGAATAATTTGTTTTATATCCCTAACAATCTTTTCAGCTAAGGGAAATTCAATTTTTCTTTTCTGCAAAGTGCTAAAGGCGGCTCTAAATTTATCCCTTTCTTCCTCAGTAGGGTTGAATATGTAAACTAGATATAAACTTATTTTTGGCGGGTTGGAGATTTTGTCTTTAATTTTTTCAAAGTATTTTTCTGCATCTTTAGCTGTTACCGGGGGTATTTTCTTTAGTAAAATAGATAAAAACTTGTCTTTAATGATATGTTTTTTAATGAGTTTAATTAGGTCATCTTTATTAATTCCCCTGTTTGATAAGTATAATTCATACTCTTGACTATTTGTAAAATTTTTCATGAAATCTGAAAGATATTTATTAACTTCATTTTCATTAGCTGTAATGTTAGCAGTAAGAGCCTCTAAATAAAACAACTCACCTCCAATAATTTTTTCTAAGGCTTCATTTCTTGCCAGAGTAAGTTCATAGGGGTCCAATTCTTCAATATCTTTTTTTAACACTTCATAAGCATAATTTTGCATTTCCTCTTCAAGCTGCCAGTTAAAAATTTCTTCACTTTCTATGCGGGCTATAATTTTTTTGTTTGTCATAAATTTTCCTTGTCTTTATTCTATAAAACTGATTTATTAATTTTATGGCAAAAAGGAAACTGGGGCAACATTTTCTATTTGATAAAAATATCTTAAGAAAAATTGTTAATGAAATGGAGCTCACAAAAAAGGATCATGTTCTTGAGATAGGTGCGGGGAGAGGTACACTTACAGATATTTTAGCTACAACATGTAAAAAAGTATTTGCTGTAGAAATTGATAGGTGGCTCGTGGAATTTTTGAAGAAAAAATATGAAGGGTTTAAAAATGTGGAAGTAATTGATATTGATATACTCAGGCTTGAAATAGAAGATTTACCTGTTAGTCGAGCAGTCGGTAATATCCCCTACTATATAACTACTCCAATAATTTTTAAACTTATAGAAGCAAAGAATATTAAAAAGTTTGGGCTTCTTATGCAGAAGGAAGTAGCAGAAAGAATAGTTTCCAAACCGGGCTGTAAAAGCTATGGTATACTTACCATCTCTACACAACTCTATACTAAACCAGAGATTAAGTTTGTTGTGAAAAAACAGTGCTTCTCACCTCCTCCTAAGATAGATTCAGCTTTTGTAGTTTTTGAGAAAAGGGAGATAGAAAAAAAACTTGTGGAAAGAACACTTGAATTAGTCAATGTAGCATTTTCCATGCGCAGAAAAACGCTTTACAACAATCTAAAAAGGGCATATGGAGATTTTACAGATGTTTTTTTTGATGAACTTAAATTAGATAGAAAAATAAGAGCTGAAGATGTTTCTTGTGAGATGTATTTGAAATTGGGGAGAGAATTGATAGAAAGATTATGAGAAGGGCTGCTTTAATAGTAAATCCAGTGGCTGGTAAAAATTCACAAAAAAAGATAAAAGATT
>CALINM010000057.1 GCA_938045315.1 uncultured bacterium
TATTTTTCCAAAAAAATTAAGTTTGTTCTGATAAATTGAAAAATTTTTATCATAATATTTTAGTACGGCATATTTATGGCAATAAAATTAAAACTAAATTTTAAAAGGAGGAGAAGGGGAATGAAAAAATTGATTTTAACCCTATTTATCTCATTAATGATGATTTCAATGTCAAATGCAGCTGATAAGATGGTATTTGGAGCTGCTCTTTCATTGACTGGTAAGTTAGCAAAAGAGGGGAATTTAGTAAAAGATGTATATGAACTTTGGAAAGAAGAAGTTAACAAAAAAGGTGGCATTAATGTGGGAGGTAAAAAATATTTAGTTGATATTAAGTATTATGATGATGAAAGTGACCCAAATAGAGGAGCAAAGCTTGTAGAGAAGTTAATTACAGAGGACAAAATTAAATTAATTCTTGGACCTTACGGTAGTGAATCAGTTTTTGCTACTTCTGCTATAATTGAAAAATATGGTGCTATTATGGTTCAGGGTGGTGCTGCAGCTGATAAGCTGTACAAAAGGGGGTTTAAAAACCTTTTTGGTACTTACACTGTTGCTACAGAATATATGGATGACATCCTGAAAATGTTAAAAGATAAAAACCCTAGCCTTACTACTGTAGCAATTGTGTACTCAAACGACCTCTTTTCAGCTCAAGTTGCACAGGGTGCAAAAGCATCTGCTCAAAAATATGGTTACAATGTTGTTCTTTTTCAAGATTATCCAAAGGGAACACAAGATCTTTCAACTGTAATTGCTCAGATTAAAGGTAAAAATCCCGATATAATTGTAGGTTGTGGGCATTTTCAGGACACGATTGTTATTGTAAAGCAGTGCAAAGATTATAAAGTTAATCCAAAGGCATTAGCATTTTCCGTAGGTCCAACACTACCCGACTTCGTAGATTCTCTCAAAGGTGATTCTGAATATGTTTTTGGTTCCGCTCAGTGGACAAAAAGTTTAAATTACAAAGATCCTGTTTCTGGCAGCAATACAGAATTTGTAAAGTTATATAGGGCAAAATATAAGGAAGATCCAAATTATCACTCAGCAGGTGGGGCAGCAGCAGCAGTTATATTCCAGAGGGCTATAGAAAAAGCTGGTACTTTTACAGATATTGCAAAAATCAGAGAGGCACTGGCAAACTATGATGAGGAAACGCTTTTTGGAAGAATAAAGTTTGATAACACAGAAAGGTAATTGGTAAGGGTATGGCTGTAATTCAAATATTAAAAGGTACACAGGTAACAGTTTTTCCTGAAGCTGTAGCAGAGGGAAAAATGGTTTATCCAAAACCGGCATGGAAGTAAAAATATAAAAAATGGGGGATTCTCCCCCCTTAACTTCTTAATAATAGGGGAGCTTTGTAATGATATTGCAGATTTTAGTTAATGGTGTATTATTAGGTGGTTTTTATGCTCTTATTGGAGTTGGATTTTCACCTGTCTGGGGTGTTACCAATATTATAAATCTAGCTCATGGTGCAATAGCACTCCTTGGTTCATATATTACTTATTATATGTTTCAAAATCTTCATTTGGATCCATTCTTAACGTTACCTGTAAGTTTTGTTTGTCTTTATATTTTTGGTTACCCTGTTCAAAGATATTTGATGAATATGGTGGTTAAAGCTCAGATATTCATGCTTCTGATATTAACATTCGGGCTGGAGATATTTTTAGTTAATTTTATGACTACTTTTTTTTCCGCCGATTTCAGGTCAGTTACACCTGAATATGCAGGAAAAAGTATTGAAATTGCTGGTGTAGTTATACCTTATATAAGATTAGCAGTTTTTGCTATTTGTATGGTTGTTACTGCCATAATGGGATTTTTTCTTGAAAAAACGTGGACAGGCAAAGCAATAAGGGCTACATCTTTAGACCTTGAAGCTGCTATGATGACAGGTATTAGCCCAAAAAAAATATATTCTATAACATTTACATCAGGCTCAGCTTTAGCAGGGCTTTCCGGTAGTCTTCTTTCATTAACACAGGCTTTTTCACCTAATATTGCAGGAGGTCTAGCTTTAAGGGCTTTTATTGTTGCCATATTAGGTGGGTTGGGACGTGTTGAAGGTGCATTTTTAGGTGGTTTACTATTGGGAGTTATTGAAACGCTTAGTGCATTTTATATAGGTGAAAGCTATAAGAATGCTATTGCCTTTGGATTAATGGTATTTATGTTAATCGTAAAACCATCAGGTCTTTTAGGCAGAAAATATTATGCGGAGGTTAAACATTGATTAATAAAAAGTTAATTTTATTTATTGTCTTTGTAATTGTTTTGACTGCCCTTCCTTTTGTTATAAGTGGTTACTGGTTAAGGGTTTTAACTCAAACATTTCTCTTTGGTGCAATAGCAACGGGAAGTAATATTATAATTGGTTTTACCGGTTATCCTGCTTTTGGCAATATAGCTTTTTTTGGAATTGGTGCTTATGTTACTGGCGTGTTAACGACTAAATATAACATGCCCTTTTTTTATACGTTACCTTTCTGTGCAATTTCGGGAATTATAGTTGCTTCTTTATTGGGTATTCCTATTTTGAGACTTAAAGGGCATTATTTTGCTATTGCAACAGTGGGTGTAATGGAGACTATTAAAGAACTTGTAGATAATATGACTGAGCTTACAGGTGGTGGTCCTGGACTTACACTTCCCATAATGCAGGGGGAACCAGAGTATATTTACAAGTTTTTCTATTTTATTATGCCTGGTGTTATGCTTTTTTCTCTGTTAATTTTATTTATAGTATCAAAAATAAAACAGGGTTATGCACTTCGTGCAATAAGGGTTGATGAAGATGCAGCAAGCGTTATGGGAATAAATACACCAGTTTACAAAACCTTTGCTTGGGCTGTTTCTGCTGCACTTGTTGGAATTACAGGTGGCGTTTATGCATACTGGTTAAGTTATATCGATCCTCATACTGTATTTGGTGGGACATACCCTGTAAAAATGTTTGCTATGATTCTACTTGGTGGTGGTACAACGGTCATTGGACCAATGTTAGGTGCATTTATTCTGGAACTTATATCTGAAATCGTATGGAGTAAATTCATTGCAATCCATGGTATGGTGTTGGGATTGTTGATTATTTTTATTATATTGTTTTTGCCAAAGGGATTATTTGAAACTTTTAAAGGTGGGTTTTCTTTTAAAAAACTCTTTAACAATCTAAAAGAAAATAGACTATAAAAGGATGAAAGATGGTTATATTAGAGGCTAAAAATGTTGCAAAAAGTTATGGTGGGTTAAAGGTTTTAACAGATGTTAATTTTGAAGTAAATAAAGGTGAAATTGTAGGTATAATTGGTCCAAACGGTGCAGGAAAAACCACATTTATGAATTTGATTTCCCGATTAACATCAATTACAGGCGGTATTATAACATATAAGGGTGAAATTATAAATGACAAGAAACCCCATGAAATTGCAAGAATGGGAATTGCAAGAACTTTTCAAGTAGTTAAACCATTTGGAGGACTAACTGTCCTTGAAAATGTTATGGTAGGTGCTTTTTACGGAAAAAATAATGCTAAGTCTAAAAAAGAAGCTATATCTATAGCAGAAGAAGCACTGCAAATAGTTGGGTTGATAGATGTTAGGGATAAAGATCCGAGGGTCCTACCACTGGCGAAAAGAAAAAAATTGGAGGTTGCCAGAGCTTTAGCTATGGGACCTGAGCTTCTACTTTTAGATGAAGTCATGGCTGGGCTTAGTGTTAAAGAGTTAGATGAAATGATGACTGAAATAATCAAACTAAAGCAAAAGGGTATTACCATCATTGCTATAGAACATGTTATGAAAGCAATAATGGGTATTTCTGATAGAATTGTCGTTTTACATTTGGGCAAAAAGATTGCAGAGGGCAAACCTGAAGAAATAGTAAAAAATCAAGATGTTATTGAAGCCTATCTGGGCAGTAAATATGCAAAAAAGGAGTAATTAATGAGCCTTCTTGAAGTTAAAAATTTAAATACAGGATATGGTGATTTACAAATACTTAGGAATGTATCAATAAATGTAGAAGAAGGGGAGATTGTGGATCTACTTGGTTCTAATGGTGCTGGAAAATCGACTTTAATGAGGACATTGGTAGGTTTAAACAGAATATGGAGTGGGGAAGTGATATTTATTTAATGGTGTAAAACTGACGGATGCAACTTCAGATAAAATTGTAAAATCTGGTATCAGTATTGTTCCCGAGGGTAGAAGGCTTTTTGCCGGTATGACAGTAACAGAAAATTTGTATATGGGAGCGTTTGCAAATAGGAAAAATATACAGGAGAGGATTGAAAAGATATTCCAAATATTCCCTCGACTATTTGAGAGAAAAGATTATCTTGATATAAACAAAAGCGGTGTAAGTATTTTGATAGTAGAACAGGATGTGCAGATGGTGCTGGAAATGTCTCAAAGAGCATTTGTTATGGAAGTTGGTTCTATAACACTCTCAGGCAAGTCTTCTGAGTTGATTAATGATCCCAAAATAAAATAAGCTTATTTAGGTATTTAAAGTTTTCTATTGCTCACAGACTTTATAACAAAGTATAATTAGAAAAAAAAAGGGGGGTGCCATGATATTTTTAGCAGTTTTAATATTTTTATTTATAATCATTATTGGCAGCATGATACGTATTGTCCCGGAATATGAAAGAGGAGTAGTTTTTAGACTGGGTAGGTGCATAGGGAGTAAGGGCCCGGGAATCATATTTCTTCTCCCTTTAGGAATAGATAAAATGGTAAAGATAAGCTTGAGAACTGTAACTCTCGATGTGCCAGCACAGGATGTTATAACAAAAGATAATGTATCTGTAAAAGTTAATGCTGTTGTATATTTTAGAGTTATAGATCCCACCAAAGCGGTTATAAGTGTTGAAAACTTTTTTTATGCCACATCTCAGTTAGCTCAAACAACATTACGAAGTGTCTGTGGACAAGCAGAACTTGATAAACTTCTTTCTGAAAGGGATAAAATAAACGAAGAACTTCAGGAGATACTTGATAAACATACAGAACCATGGGGCGTAAAAGTTAGCAATGTGGAGTTGAAACAAATAGATTTACCCCAGGAAATGCAAAGAGCTATGGCACGTCAGGCTGAAGCAGAGAGGGAAAGGAGAGCAAAAATTATTAATGCAGAAGGAGAGCTTCAAGCTGCAAATACGTTATCTGAGGCTTCTAGAATCATGGCTTCAAATCCAATTACTTTGCAATTAAGATATCTACAAACACTTGCAGAGATTTCTACAGAAAATAGCTCTACTATTGTATTTCCTATTCCTATTGAGCTGTTTAGATCGTTTATCCAGTCTGATGATAAGAAAACCGGCAATCCTTCTTAATGAAGAGTTATTTATATACGAGTTTTGCTTTTATAATTTGGAGTTCATGGGTCATACCCGTTAGATATTTAGAGGTAAGTGCTTATACATTAAGCTTTTACCTCTGTTTATTTTCTTCTTTTATCTGGGGAATATACAATTTCGCAAAAAAGAGAAGCTTACTTTTAAAAAAAAAGGAGTTATTTTTTTTGATTATATTGTCTTCACTTTTTGTAGGTAATCTTATAACTTATTTATTGTCCTTACAGCTTACTTCATCTTCCATAGCAGTGTTAACCCATTATACAGCTCCAATTTTTGTTGCCATTCTTGCACCATTGATTTTAAAGGAAAAAATTACTGGAACTGTAGTTTTAGCTTTAACCATTGCATTTTTCGGATTTCTTATAATCTTTGGAAAAACTAATTTTTCATTTTCTTTCAATAAAGGTGCTTTTTTTGGGCTTTTATCAGGTCTTTTTTATGGGTTGAGTGTTATTACTGCAAGAAAGATTCTTAAGAGTTTGAATAGTGAAACATTAATATTCTATCAAAATGTATTTAGTAGTATTTTGTTGCTCATTTTTTTATCAAAAATAGACTTAACTTTTCAAACAAAACTTTATATTAAGATGTTTCTTTTAGCTTTTCTGTATTCAGGAGTGGCATCCTATCTTTATTTATATGGCTTACATCATTTAGGTGGCATTAGAACCTCAATTATTGGTTATTTTGAACCCTTAGGAACAATATTCTGGGGATGGTTTTTATTTAAAGAAACTTTAACAATAAAAATAGTTATCGGTGGTTTTTTAATACTTTTTTCAGGATATCTAATTACAAAGTATGATAGAATAGCAATTGATTAGTAATATGGAGAGTTTTCTCACATCCTTTCTTATGGTTTTTGCAGCAGAGATGGGGGATAAAACGCAGTTTCTTGTGTTTTCTCTGGCTCTTAAATATGGTGGATTACCAGTTTTTTTTGGTGCCTCTTCCGCTTTTGCGATACTGAATGGGCCCGGTATTTATATTGGTAGTTTGGTATCAAGTTTTTTATCAGACAAACTAATTGGAATAATTTCTTCATCAGTTTTTTTAATTTACGGGATTTATATGTTTTTTAATAAAGATAATGTTATTAACGAAGGTTCAGGTTCGGGAAAAAATGGTTTTTTTGTATCCTTTGCAACAATATTTTTAGGGGAACTGGGAGATAAAACGCAGGTTTGTTCATTAGTTTTAGGGGCAAAATTTAAATCCTTTGGAACGGTTTTTTCAGGATGCTTTTTAGCATTAATTATTGCTACCTTTGTTGGGGTTTTTGTAGGTAGTAAAATCCAGAGGTTGCTACCTAAGGTTCCTTTTAAGAAAATTGCTGGATTAATAATGATTTTAACGGGGCTGTTAGGGATTTTTAGTATTTTTTTCTATAATATTTAAAATCTCAAAAATACTAAAGGGTTTTAGAAGAAAGGAGTTAGCGCCTGCTTCAAGAAAATATTTTGATGCTTCTTCCAAGGAACTAATGCCAATTATTAAAAGTTGAGGGTATAGGTGTCTTATATTTTTTACAAATTCTGCTCCATTTATACCGGGCATATCATAATCAATAATTAAAACTTCATAATTAAGTAATTCCTCATGTGAATAAATTAGGGATTGACAATCACCTTGCTCTTTGACAACATAATCATTTATAGTAAAAAAATTATTTAAGAACTCTCTAATGATATGATTATCATCTATCACTAAAATACGTTTTTTCATGGGGATTATTATAACACAATTTTTAGTTGTGTAAATAAATTATGAACAACTTTCAATAAGTAGACTTTTTCAAAAAACTTTTTTAGAGTAATAAAGTGTTTGAAAATATAGATAAAATTGTGGGTTATAAAATAAGGGAGTTAAGAATCCTATCTGGCATGACGCAGAGCCAACTCGCAGAAAAAATAGGCGTTACATATCAGCAGATTCAAAAGTATGAGAAGGGCATAAGTAGCATTTCATTAAGGAGGTTATATGCTATTGCAAATACTCTTAATGTATCAATAAAAAGTTTTTTTGAAAATGTACCTTTAGTAGAGGAAGAGAATGTGAATTATTATTTGAGTAAAGAATGTATAGAAATTGCTAAACATATTAACGAAATTCATGACCAGAGAATAAAAGATAACATAATTCAGTTAATACTGCTGCTTTCAAGTTCAAAGTGAAATTATCCTCTTAGCATAAGATATGTGAGATACAAGCCATAGAGTATTAAAAATAAAATACCTTCTTTTTTATGAAGAGTATATTTTTTCTCAGTAAACATTAAAAGAAATAGAAATGAAGAAGAAATTATTAAAAAGACAATATCTAAATTAAAGATTGATGAAAATGGTATGGGTCTAATTATAGAAGATACACCAAGTATCCAGAAAATATTGAAAATATTGGAACCAACGATATTGCCAATAGCAATATCTGAATTTTTTTTATAAGCAGCAATGGCACTTGCAAATAGTTCTGGAAGGCTAGTTCCTATAGCTATTAATGTAAATCCAATTAATGCTTCTGAAACTCCAATGTTTTTTGCTATTGCTGTTCCTGAATTGACAACCATTTTGCCACCTAAAATAAGGCCAAGTAATCCAATTATAAAAAACGAAAAAGAAGTTAGTTTCCCATATTTTGAAGGTATTATCTCTTCTTCAATATTCTGTTTTGATAGGGTAACTATATAGGATAAAAAAATAGTGAAAAAACATAGTAATATTAATCCATCAGAACGAGAAATTATGTTTTCATAATTGCCATTGACGAATGTATCATTAGATAAAATAAATAAAACTACAACTGCAAGCATACTTAAGGGGATTTCTTTCCAGATTGTTGAGCTTTTAACACGAATCGGTGATATTAGTGATGAAGTTCCCAATATCAATAGTATATTAGCTATATTACTTCCTATGATATTTCCTATTGTTATATCACCTTTTGCTTCGATGGAAGAAACAACATTAACCATCAGTTCTGGTGCAGACGTCCCGAAAGAAACAATTGTAAGTCCAATCACTAAGTCACTTGTTTTGAAATGCTTTGCCAGTGATGAAGCTCCATCAACAAGAAAGCTCCCACCATAAATAAGAAAAACAAAACCTAAGATAAAAAATAAAAACTGGAAAAACATAATTAAGATATATTATTATAAACAAAGTGGAATTATCAACAGAAGATAATATAAATTGGATTTATAAACTAAAAAAACAGCTACTATACACAATACTCATTGTAATTTTCTTTGTATTCCTCACAATTATTATATTTCTTAACATAGAAGTCAAAAGAAGTTTTTTAAAAAAATATGGAAAGGGATTCATTTGAACTTGTCAATGCTATTCAGATGAGTATTAAGGGTCTAATGATCACAAGAAATTCTGATTTTATTCAGAGAACAGTTGAAAATATTAAAACTGAATCAGACATTAGCGAAATTACTGGTATCCATATACTTGAAATAAATGGGAAGGTTGTGTATTCATCAGAAAAAAATTTAATAAATAAAAAAATATGATAAGCTTCAGGATAAATCGTGTATTTTATGCCTAAAAAGAACAACCAGTTTCCTTCTATAAGTAGTATTGAATTGATACAAAAGGGAGAAAGGATTTTCAGGGTTATTTCCATAGTGCCCAATGAGCCGGTTTGTTATGGATGTCATCAAGAAAATCAAAAAATAACAGGCAAGTTAATTATTGATAAATCAATGAAACAAATAGAGAGAGAAATAATTAGAATTCGGGTTATTATTGTGTTTATTGGTATCGTATGTGCTGCTATGTTATCACTTATAATCGGAGGTGCTGCTAGCTCTAAAACCTATTAGTATAGGATGTGCTTGTTGCCCATCAAATGCGGATAGGGTAAGGGATTTAATTAGCTTAGCTGATGAAGCTTTATATTATGCTAAAAGAAAGGGGAAAAATAAAGTTGTTACAGCAGATGAAATAGTTAACTTGTGTAAAAAAGATTAACCTTTTAATAATCTATATTCTTCAAAGAAGCCCTTTATGTGTGCTATCCCCTTAGAACCGCCATCTGATCCTATTTTTATACCCATTTATATGCTACTTTTATTTTTTCAATATGTTCCCTTGCAATTTGCTTTATGTTTTTTTTCTTTGCCTTCCAGAAATTTTGTTATGCTAATAAAGCATTTACTGTTGGGGCCATTTCAAATTAAATTCTTTCAACATGGTTATACTCTCCAGAGAAATAAAAAAACCATGTTCAATGGAAGGGTACGTTAGGAATTATTGATTCCTGTGCTTTTTTATCACCATTTACGTGACATGTCACATTAAGACCATTCATCTTGGCTTCCTATACATTATTTTAATTTCTTTTAAGAATAACCTCCCTTTGAGACAGGTTCGTTGGGGTTTTAAGTAACGATTCCCGAATTGACAACCTTTATAAAATCAGCATCACTTTGATAAAGTTTTCTTAATAATAGGAATTTCTCTTTTATCTTTTATGGGATGTCCAATAAAAGAGCCGAATCCACCATCTTTATGAAGTGCATATCCACAGGTTTTAATACTTAATTTTTTTCT
>CALINM010000058.1 GCA_938045315.1 uncultured bacterium
AGGGTATTTTAAGTTCTCTTGGTGAAGTTATATTTTTTGAAAACGAAGATGATATAGATAAAGTAACTGCTCTGTCAGGTAGTGGTCCAGCATATGTTTTCTATTTCATAGAATCAATGATTGAAGCAGGTTTATTAATAGGTCTTTCAAGGGAAAATGCTTACAAATTGGTAAAGAAGACTTTTGAAGGTAGTCTGACACTGCTCTCAAAGTCACAAAAAGAACCTGCACAACTAAAAAATATGGTAATTTCTCCAGCCGGAACTACAATAAATGCTTTGAAAGTATTTGAGAAATGTGGAGTAAAAGGTGCAATTATGGATGCAGTACTGGCTGCATATTTAAGATCCAAAGAGTTAGGAAGGCAGTAAAGAGGGTTAAATTTTATGTTCCTAATTTCTAACTTAATTGTAGCTCTGGGTGAATTAATTAAATACGTCCTAACAATTTACAATATAATTTTAATAATTAGAGTATTTAGTTCATGGGTGAGTGCAAGTCCGTATAATCCTATTGTAAGAATAGTTTATGTTTTAACAGAGCCTTTGTTAAGACCTATAAGAAGGGTTATACCACCTCTTAATATTGGAATGGCCTATATTGATCTTAGCCCACTTGTATTATTTTTCCTGATTCATTTTTTAAATAGTTTTTTAGTAAAAACTTTTTATGATTTAGCCTTTATGTTTAGGGGATAAATATGAGATTAACACCCAATGATATTTTAAACCAGAAGTTTGGGATATCTTTTAGAGGATATGATAGACAGGAGGTTGATGCTTTTCTTGATATAATTGCTAAAGACTTAGAAGATTTGATTCGTGAGAATAGTTATCTTAAAGAAGAGATAGAAAAGATTAATACAGAGTTAATAAGGTTACGGGAAATGGAAGAAATTATAAAGGATACTATTGTTTCTGCCCAAAAAATGGCTGAAAACTTTAAAGAGAGTGCTAAAATGGAAAGTGAAAACATACTTAATGCAGCAAGACTACAGGCAGAAAAAATCTGTTTTGATGCGGCGAAGCAAGCATCAGAAGCTAAAGCAGAAGTTTTAAAAAATCAAGCAAGATTAGTAGAAATGAGAGAAATAGTGAGGAGTATTTTTGATGGTTTTCTGGAAAATCTTGACAGAGTAATAAAGAACTATGAAAAATAATGCAATTTTGCTAAGAGTAAAGGTAAAACCAAATGCAAAAAAAAATGAGGTTATAAAAAAAGAAGATGTGTACATTGTAAATGTAACAGTTTCTCCCATTGATGGTAAAGCTAATGAAAGAATGTTAGAATTGCTTTCAGAATATTTCAATGAGCCTAAAAGTAACTTTAAAATCTTGCATGGTTTGACTTCTAAGAATAAAATTATAGAGCTAAAGGGAAACTAAAATTGTATTTAAGGGTGTTATTTTCAGTATTGATTACTTTTTTTATTTTTAGCTGTGCCGCTAAACAGCCAGTGCCTACAGCTGAAATTTTATATAAAGAAGCTTTAGAAGCAGCAAAAAGCAAGGATTACCAAACTTCCATAGAATCCTATAAAAAAGTGAAGGAACTTTTTCCCGATCATCCTCTCGCTCAGCTTGCTCAATTAGAAATAGCAGAAAATTATTTTAATTCAGAACAGTATGATGAGGCTATTATAGCTTATGAAGAGTTCATTAAATTATATCCAGGTAATATTAATATTCCTTATGCAGTATTTAAGGAGGCCCTTTGTTATTTCAATCAAATATCTGAAGCAGATAGAGATCAGAGTGCCACAAGGAAGGCAATTGAAAAGTTCGAGAAAGTTATAAAAGATTTTCCCGATACACCTTATGCGGTAAAGGCTTATAACTATTTGAAATTTTCAAGAAAAAGACTGGCTGAACAGGAGATTTTTATTGCTAATTTTTATTTAAAATCAGGGAAATACAAGGCTGCAGAAAGGCGTTATCTTCATGTTTTAAAGTTTTTTCCCGATATAGAAATTCAAGAACGTGCACTCCTTGGCCTTTACAATCTTTATAAAACTACTGGCGAGGTTACAAAAGCAGAAGAGATAAGAAATACATTAGAATTTTTTTTCCCCTATATTTTATTTAACGAAAATACATAAGTTAAGGGGTTTTTTATGAGTTATATGGAACTTTATGAAAAAGGAATAGAAGCCTTTTTAAGAAAAGATTATGATGAGGCACAAAGGTGTTTTGAGGAGCTCTTAATGGAAGGTTATAATTTTCCTGATGTTTTGAATAAACTCGCCTTTTGTAAGAGTATTAAAGGTGATCTGGAAGGTGCACAAGAATTACTCAAAAGGGCTCTGGAGTTAAATCCAGGATATTCTGAAGCAGCTATTAATTTAATTTATGTTTTGAATGAGCTTGGTAAATATGAAGAAGCGAGAAGAGTTCAGGAAAAAATAAAAAAGGCAACACTAAAACATCGGGAAAAGGTTGTAGATCCCTTTGTAATTGGTAAAATCGCCAATCTTCATGCTGAAGTTGGTGAAAGATATGCCGAGATTGGTCTTTATAAAGAGGCTATAGAAGAGTATAAAAAGGCGATTAAATTAAGGCCAACCTTTGTGGATTTAAGAACGAGGTTGGCGGTCCTTTTAAGAGAACAGGGGGAAATTGAAGAGGCGATAGAGCATTTGACTCAATGTCTACTTGAAAAAAAAGATTATATTCCAGCCCTTATACAACTGGGGTTGACATATTATGTCATGGGTGAATATGAATTAGCAAAAAAACAATGGAACAGAGTTTTATCAAAAGATCCCAATAATTCTGTTGCAAAAATGTATATTAACATGTTAAAAAACATTAAAGAATAAAAGAATGATGATGGGGGGAAGAAAAAAATGGAAAACAAGTTTAAACAATCTTTGCTCGACAAATCGGTCTTTTCTGTTACATGGGAACTTGTTCCCGGTAGAGGTGCTAAAGAAAAAGCTCAAGAAACTGTTTTTTTAAATGCGGAAGCGGCGGCAAAAAGCGGTAAAATCCATGCTCTAACAATTACTGACAATCCTGGTGGAAATCCAGCAATTCTTGCTGATTATCTGGGGATGGAAATAGTAAAATTGGGCATAGAACCACTTGTTCACTTTACATGTAAAGATAAAAATAGAAACCAGATAGAAGGACAGCTCTATGCCCTTGCACGTGCAAATGTAAGAAATTTACTCGTTATGACAGGAGATTATCCTGTTTCTGGTTTTACTGGCAGAGCAAAACCTGTATTTGATTTAGATCCTGTTCATACATTAAAACTCATAACAGAGTTAAACAATGGCCTTGAAATAGAAGCCATGGGAAAAACACAAAAACTTCAATCAACTGATTTTTTTGCGGGTTGTGCTGTTTCACCCTTTAAAAGGGACGAAGCTGAACAGATGGTACAATATTTTAAATTGAAAAAAAAGGTAGAAGCAGGTGCAAATTTTATAATCCCACAGCTTGGTTATGACATAAGGAAATTCCATGAATTAATTCAGTTTGTTAGAGAGAATGGTTGGGATATTCCCGTAATCGGGAATGTATATATTCTACCTTATGGTGCAGCAAAGCTGATGTATGAGAATAAAGTTCCAGGTTGTGTAGTGACTAAAGAGCTTCTTTCTATTTTAGAAAAAGAAAAAGACGCCCCAGACAAGGGCAAACAAGCAAGACTTGATAGAGCAGCTAAAATGTATGGTTTCTTCAAAGGTATGGGTTATGATGGTGTACATATTGGTGGCCATGGTGTTAAACTGGAAGAGGTGGAATATATTATTGATAAAGGAGAGGAGTTTGCTAAAAACTGGATGGATTATGTGCATGAATTTCAATTTCCCATGCCTAATGGTTTTTATTACTACGAAAAGGATGAAAAAACAGGTCTAAATACAAAAACTCCCACAAATAGAAAAAATAGACCATTGGATACTGATGTTCCCGCTATGTATAGTTTTAATAGGTTTATGCATGAATTAATGTTTGAGCCAGGAAAAGGTCTATTTGGTATGATGAGAGGAATTTGCAAATCAATAGATGGTAGTTCTTTAGAGCATGCTTTTACTAGATTTGAGCATCTTGTAAAAGTTTTACTCTTTGATTGTGAAAATTGTGGTGATTGTGCGCTTTTTGAACTGGCATTCTTATGTCCCATGAGTCAATGCCCCAAAAAACAAAGAAATGGTGCCTGTGGTGGTTCTTTTGAAGGATGGTGTGAGGTATATCCTAATAAGAAAAAATGCATCTATGTACGTGCCTATGCAAGGCTGAAAAAGTATGGAGAAGAAGAAACTTTAAGAGATATATATGTTCCACCTGCAAACTGGGATTTCTACCAGACTGCTTCATGGATTAACTTCTTCCTCGGAAGGGATCATGTGGGAAGGAGGCTTGGTGTTCCTTACGTTCCACCTAAAAAGAAAAAATGATTTGTTACAAAGAAAACCCTTTGAAGCTCCCTTATGGGAGCTTCTTTTTTGAGGAGCAAAATAATGAAAATACTCGTAACAGGTGGAGCAGGTTTTATAGGTAGTCATGTTGTAGATGGCTATATTAAAAAGGGGTATGAAGTAGTAGTAGTTGATAACCTATCATCGGGAAAATGGGAAAATATAAATAAAAAAGCTAAATTTTATCTTATCGATATTAGGAATGTAAGTGAACTAAATAAGATTTTCGAAAGAGAAAAATTTGATATAGTAAATCACCATGCGGCTCAGATAAGTGTGCCTTATAGTGTTTTAAATCCTGTTGAAGATGCCGAGATAAATGTTTGTGGGCTGATTAATATACTTGAGTTATCTGCTAAATATAAAGTTAAGAAGGTGATTTTTATATCCAGTGGTGGTGCTATATATGGAGAAGCTGAAGAGTACCCAACAACGGAAAACTATCCACCCAAGCCCCTATCTCCATATGCAATAACCAAGTTTATCTCTGAGAAGTATCTTTATTATTACAACTACCAGTATGGACTTGATTATACGATATTAAGATATGCAAATGTATATGGACCAAGGCAGATCCCTCACGGTGAAGCTGGTGTTGTAAGTATATTTATGACCAAACTTCTTAAAGGAGAAAAATGCACGATATTTGCTTTTAAAGATGAGCCAGAGGGTATGAAAAGGGATTATGTGTATGTTCAAGATGTTGTTAAAGCAAATGTTAATGCAATTAATAAGGGGTCAAAGGAAATATTTAATATTGGGACTGGTATACCCACATCAACCGAAGAATTATATTTTAAAATTTTTGAAACGATGAAAGGAATATGCAAAATATCGGAGAGTCTTAAAAAACCAGTAAAAGATAGGGAAAGGCCTGGTGATATAAGAAGGAGTTGTTTAAATATTGATAAAGCCAAGCACATATTGAAATGGAAACCTGAATATAGCCTGGATGAGGGTATAAAAAAAACTGCACAGTGGCAATTAAAGTATTTTAAAGGTGAAGAAAAATGAAAAAACCCTGGAGTGGAAGATTTACAAAAAAAACTAATGAACTTGTTGAAGCCTTTACAGAATCATTGTCCTTTGATAGACGTCTCTATGAAGAGGACATAAAGGGAAGTATTGCCCATGTGAATATGCTAAAGAAGCAAAAAATAATTACTGCCAGAGAAGCAAATTTAATTTTAAAGGGTTTAGAGGAGATAAAAACGGAGATTGAAAATGGTAAATTTGAATTTAAGAAGGAGTTTGAAGATATTCACATGGCTATAGAATCCAGGCTAAAAGAAAAAATTGGAGATGTTGCTGGTAAAATTCATACAGCAAGGAGTAGAAATGATCAGGTTGCACTTGATATTAAGCTTTATATTAAGAAGAAAATCATTGATATATACAGATTACTAGAGGAATTACAAAAAGTTTTTTTAAATAAGTCTGAAATGTATCAAACCTGTATAGCTCCGGCCTATACTCATTTACAAAGGGCACAACCAGTATTTTTAGGGCATTACTTACTATCTTTTGTTGAGATGTGGGAAAGGGACAAATCAAGGTTGATAGATTGTTATAAGAGGATGGATTATTCACCCCTTGGATCATGTGCTCTTGCTGGAACAACCTTTCCCATTGATAGAGAATATGTGGCAAAAAATCTGGGGTTTTCAGGCGTTACAACAAATAGTATGGATGCAGTATCAGATAGAGACTTTGCGGTTGAGCTTTTATCCCATCTTTCAATAATAATGATGCATTTGTCTCGTTTGTGTGAGGATATGATATTGTGGAATACTTATGAGTTTTCTTTTGTTATACTCCCCGATGATTTTTGTACAGGAAGTAGTATAATGCCTCAGAAGAAAAATCCAGATGTTTTAGAATTAGTTAGAGGTAAAACGGGTAGGGTATATGGTAGCCTATTGGCTTTATTAACTATCATGAAGGCACTCCCAATGACTTATAATAGAGATATGCAGGAAGACAAAGAACATATATTTGATGGAGTAGATACAGTAATAAGCTCCCTTGAAGTTTTAATACCCCTTTTTGAAAAAACAGAGTTTAATGTAAAAAGGTTGATTGAAGAAAGCAAAAAAGGGTTTATTTTAGCTACTGAGATAGCTGATTATTTATCGAAAAAAGGATTGCCCTTTCGTATGGCCCATGAAATTACTGGTAAGATTGTTGCATATTGTGAGAAACATAATAAAGAATTATATGAGTTATCAATCGATGAGTTTAAAAAGTTTTATTCTGGATTTGAAAAGGATGTCCTTGATGCTATTAATATGGAAAATGCTGTGGGTATGAAAAATGTTGTTGGTGGAACTGGTAAAAAATCTCTTCAAGATCAAATAAAAATGTGGAAAAAGAGGTTAAAAGTTGAATAAGAAGCTTCTTTTTATTCTAATAGTTTTTGTTTTAAGTTTTTATAGTTGTGGTAAGAAGGGCCCACTTAAACCACCGGTAATAAACATTGCTGGTGTTAGGGAAGCATCATTTATGACTCACGAAGATAGAGTTCTTATAAATGCTATAATGGATCAGGAAGTGGATTTTTTTAAAATTGAAAGAATAGAGCTGGATTTTTTAAAAAAGCCCGTAAGCCAGAAAATAATTTATGAGGGTATAGAAAAAAAAGTTTCATTCATAGATAAAAATCTCGATAGAGAGAGAATATATCAATATAAGATTACACCCTATTTGAAAAATAAGAAGATAGGGAAAATTTATATTTCAAATCCCATAAGTTTTAAGGTAATAAAGACACCATATAATTTAAAGGCAGAGATTCTTGAAACAAAGGGAACAATAGCACTTTTTTACGATGGTGATAATTGTGAATCCTTTAATATTTATAGATATAAGAATAGTGATAAAAGGCCACTAAGACCGATCGCAAATGTAAAAGAAAAGTTTTATATTGATGAGACTCCTCTATATGGAATAGAAATTATTTATGAAGTTTCATGTGTTGTGTCCGGGCAGGAGAGTGAGAATAACCCTAAAATTAGTATTTTAATAAAATAAGGGGTGTTTCATGTATCAGGTAGATGTTAATAATGCCAGATTAATTCTCAAAGTTGGTGATATAACCGAGGAAGATGTGGATGCTATAGTAAATGCTGCAAATCCTACTTTACTAGGTGGTGGTGGAGTAGATGGTGCTATCCACAGAAAAGGGGGTCCAAAAATTCTTGAAGAATGTAAAAGAATAGGGGGATGTAAACCTGGAGAGGCTGTTATAACAACTGGTGGTAATCTTAAAGCGAAATATGTAATTCACACAGTTGGCCCCATATGGCATGGAGGCAATAATAAAGAAGATGAAATTTTAAAAAATGCATATTTAAATAGCCTTAGGGTTGCAAAAAGTAATAACATTAAAAGAATTTCTTTTCCTTCCCTTAGTACCGGTGCTTATGGTTATCCTGTTGAACTGGCCAGCAAAGTCGCTTTATTAGCGATTATTGAGTTTCTGAAAAATGAAAATTTTTTTGAAGAAATCAGGATGGTCCTTTTTAAAGAGAGAGACTTTGAAATTTATTTAGAGGCTTTAAAAAGAATACTTAGCTAAAAATTGCTTTTTCAATTATTTTTGTTCATAATTAAACTATGAAGCAAAAAGTAGATTTCTACAAAAAGCTCTTCTTATTTTTCTCCACATTGGGACTACTACTTGTTTTAGTTGAATTAATTTTAAATTTCTTTGGTGCCAAACTATGTGAAACGGAAGGATGTGAACTTGTAGCAAAGCAGGTTAAATTTGGAGATTGGGTAATACTTGTATTGGGTTTGTTAACTTTTGGCTCCATTTTGATTACCTTTAAAATATATTTGAATGAGGAAAAAAAAGGCCATCATAAACAAGGTAGCTTTTATAATACTCTGTGCTCTTATATTTTGATAATTGCCCTTGCCTGTGAGGGGTTTTTTACTGGTTATCAGGCTTTTCGTCTTTTTACACCATGTTATTATTGCCTCATAATCTTTATTATTATTGTAATCCTTGGTTTTTTAAAAATGTTGATGGGTTCATTCGAATTGATTTCCGGATTTGGTGCATTTGCTGGGGTATTTACTCTTTTTTACCTTGTTTTGCCTGTGTATAACATGGGGAAAATACCTGATAATAATTTAACAATTTTTTATAGTGAAAACTGTAAACACTGTAAAGAGTTAATGAAAGAGCTTGA
>CALINM010000059.1 GCA_938045315.1 uncultured bacterium
TTTCCCTGAAGGTATTCCTGTTGGGTATGTAATAGAGATAAATAAGCCCTTTGGAGATTATTTTCTTGATGCCTATGTGGTCCCTGTTGTTGATATTTTAAAGGTGAGAGAAGTAATTGTGATAAAATCTTTCTTTAAAAAGATAAGATGATGTTAAATATATTTGCAATTTCAATTTTGTTTGTTATTTTCTGGGGGCTTAATTTTTACCTTACTCCCTTTTACTTTCAAGTAGAAATCACAATTCCAGTTCTTATTTTTTTTGCAAAGGAACTTAAATTCTTGAAATTTATAATTATAGTTTTGTTTGTTATCTTAATGAATGTATTGTTAGAAAAATTTGCCCTGTTTATGTCTGTGTATGTTTTTATTTTTTCTCTGCTCATATACCTTAGCAAAAGGAATTTCAATATAATATCATTTAAGTACATATTTTTATCAACCCTTGTTTTTATGACCGTTAAATTCTTGATAATTTATTCTATTTTTTACAGAAATCTTTTATTTAATGGCATGTTGTTTTTGGATGTTATTTTTGATATTTTAATAAATTCAATTTCTTCAAATTTCGTATTCTATGTTTTTGAAAAGCTTACATATAAACTGAGGTATACAAGTGAAAAGGTTTTATGTAGTTCTTGATTCAATACCTCATATGGAGAGGAGACTTTCTTTTTTTCTAAAAGTATTTAGTATACTTGTATTGCTACTTATTGGATATTATTGGTTATTGCAGATTGTAAGGCATGCTCATTATACGGAACTTTCTGAAAAAAACAGGATAAGAAATATTAAAATAACCGCACCAAGGGGTATAATCAGAGATAGAAATGGTATTATAGTTGCTTCAAGTTCGCCAAGCTTTGTTTTAGAGATTGTAAGAGAAGAAGTTGTAGATAAGGAAATATTATTAACTGAATTAGCACATATTTTAAAAAAGAATTTTACTGAGTTGAAAAAATTATATGACTCAAAAGAGAGAATAACACCAAAATTTTATCCAATAACCCTTATAGAAAATTTGACAAGAGAAGAGGTTGTAAAGATAGAAGCTTATAAATGGAAACTCAAAGGAGCAAAAGTGAACTATAAATCTGAAAGAAGTTATCCTTTTAATGATTTTTGCTCTCATTTAATTGGGTATGTCTCACAGATTACCAAAGATGATATTGAGAGGTTGAAAAACAAGATATATGGAACGAAAATTGGCAAGGCAGGGGTTGAGAGTATTTTTGAAGATTATTTGAAAGGTTTTGATGGTGTGACAAAGGTTGAGGTAGATGCTTATGGGAGAAAACAAAAAGTTCTTTATAGATTAGATCCCATTTCAGGTGGATCTCTAAAATTAACTATAGATTGGGAATTACAGGAGATTGCAGAAAAGTCTTTGGGGGATAAAAATGGTGCGGTAGTTGCAATGTCTGCTAAAACTGGGGAGATTTTAGCTTTAGTAAGTCATCCAAATTTTGATCCAAACTTTTTTGTTAAAGGATTTGATAAAGAAAAATGGAAAGAGATTGCCAATAATCCCTTTCACCCATTGCAGAATAAAGCAGTTCAGGGGGCTTATCCACCGGGCTCAACTTTTAAGTTGATAACTGCGATTGCAGGTCTGGAAGAGGGGGTGATTAATGAAGACACCAACTTTTATTGCAATGGTAAAAAGAGGGTTGGCAATAGAGACTTTAGATGCTGGAAAGATAGTGGTCATGGAAGAGTTAACATTCATAAAGCTCTTGTAGAATCATGTGATGTATTCTTCTATGAGACAGCGCTAAAGTTAGGTCCTGATAAAATTGCTCATTATGCAAGAAAGTTTGGGTTAGGTGAAAAGACTTTGATAGGACTTCCAGGTGAATTGAATGGTAATGTCCCTGATTCTCATTGGAAAAAGAAAAAATATGGGCAAAGTTGGTATGACGGTGATACGTTATCCTTTAGTATTGGCCAGGGATATTTAACTGTAACCCCACTACAACTTGCCGTCGCTTATACTGCTTTTGCTAATGGTGGTACACTATTTAAACCCATTATTGTTAAAGAAATTGAGACAAATGACGGCAAGATCATTAAAGAACAGATACCAACTATAAGGGATCAAATTAATTTAAAACCAAAAACTGTTGAAATTATAAGAAAGGCTTTGATTGGGGTAGTAAATGAGGGAGGAGGTACAGGCTATGCAGCAAGATTAGATAATATATTAGTTGCCGGTAAAACGGGAACTGCTCAGGTTATATCCTTTAAAGATAGAAAAAAATTATCAGGTTTTCAAAATGACCATGCCTGGTTTGTAGGATTTGCTCCAGCTTACGATCCTGAGATAGTTGTTTGTGCATTTGTTATGCATGGGGGACATGGTGGTGGTGTTGCCGCCCCAATTGTAAGAGATATACTGGAAAAATATTATTTAAAAAATAGGATCGATCATGTTAAAACAAATGAAAAACAATAACCTTTTCTTCGAAGGTATTTTAATAATTACATTAACAGTTGTTATAGGTTGTGTCAATTTATATAGTGCATTGTATTATCCCTCTGGTAAGGTTGATGGTTTATTTTACAAACACCTTATCTGGTTAGGAATTGGTATAATAGTGTCCTATTTGTTTCAACAGTTTAGGACTGTGGATATAGAGAATTTTTCAACTATACTATACATTATATCCTGTGCTTTACTTGTTTTAGTATTACTCATAGGTAAAAAGGTAAATGGAGCTCAAAGGTGGCTTGGATTCGGAAGTTTTTCTTTTCAACCATCGGAAATAACTAAATTAGCTTTGATATTTTTTTTGGCAAAATTATTTAAACAGATGCCAGTCGTAGAAAGGGGATATAATTTAAACCAGTTGTTTATTCCCATATTAGTAATAATGTTACCGGTTTTTTTAGTTTTAAAGCAACCCGATTTAGGTACAGCTATTATCATATTTTCAATAGCTTTTTTTATGATTCTTTTGATGGGGATAAATGTAAAATTATTAATCACGTCAGTTTCAGGATTCATCCTATTTACGCCAGTTCTTTATAATTTTTTAAAAGATTACCAGAAAAAAAGATTTTTAGCGTTTATCTCACCAGAATCAGACCCCCTTGGTATTGGTTATCATACAATTCAGGCTAAAATAGCAGTAAGTACAGGAGGGTTGATGGGAAAAGGATTTTTGAAGGGAACCCAGAGTAAGTTGGGTTATATTCCTGAAAAACATACTGATTTTGTTTTTTCCGTTTTTTGCGAAGAATGGGGATTTTTGGGTGTTCTTTTTTTCATTCTTTTATATGTATACTTAATTTACTGGATGTTCAGGGTCGCTAAATTAATTAATGATAGGTTTCTGTTTTTATCAGCTGCGGGTATAATTTTTCTTTTTTCTTTGCATTTTCTTATTAATTTAGCTATGGTTGGAGGTCTTTTTCCCGTTGTGGGGATCCCATTACCCTTTATGAGCTATGGTGGAACTGCATTAATAATCTACTTTATAGCATTAGGATTTATGTTGAAGTTAGCTAAAGAGCAATAATGCTTTCAAGGAAGTAACTTCTTTATTACTTGTTCAATCTCTGTTTCAGTATCTTTCTTTATTCCAATTATTTTTTTTACAATTCTACCATTTTTATCAAGGATAATAAAAGTAGGGAGCGAAGATATACCCCCGAAATGAAAATTCCCCTCTGGATTGTTTATCCATACAGAAAATTTTATATTGTTTTCTTTGATATAATCTTTTAATTCTGAGATATCTTCAATATCAGTATTAATACCGATTATGAATAACTCTTTTTTGTATTTCTCTGCAATTCTGTTGGTATGAGTAAAAGATATTGAACAAGCAAGGCACCAGCTTGCCCAAAACTCGAGCAAAACTGGCTTGCCTTTCAATTCTGATAAGGTAACCTTTTTGCCTTCTATAGTTTTAAAGGGTAAATTCAAATATCTTGTATCTTCAGCTAAAACTGGCTTTACAAATATGGATAAGGCAAAAAGTAAAACGAAAAATTTCATATATACTTTTTGAGTATTTCTTCAATCCTGCCCTTTGGTAGTGCTCCCACAGTAGTATTTACTGCCTGTCCATCTTTAAAGAGAATTAAAGTAGGGATGCCTCTAATGCCATATTTCTTGGGTGTCTCGGTGTTTTCATCCACATTAATTTTTACAAAGTCAATTTTATCGCCATATTCATTGGCTAGTTCTTCGATTATAGGTGCTAACATTCTACAGGGGCCGCACCAGCTTGCCCAAAAATCAACAAGAACAGGCTTATTTGATTTCAAAACAGTCGTTTCGAAATCGGCATCTTTTATCTCTTTTACATTACCAGCCATAAACTCCCCCTTTTATTTTTCTTACTTAAAAATTTATATGCAAAAAATATAAATGTCAAGTTATGGTGTATTTTTTATAAGCTCTTTATATTCTTCAATTAAATTTTTTATCGTCTTTTTTTTGAGAATCCTTTGTAATTCTCTTTGTGCTTCTTCCCAAACAACATGAACAGGACAGTATTTTTCCCTTGAACATTCATAACCGTCAACTAGACATTTATTTAATTCCAGTGGTCCATCAATAGCCTCAATAATATCATAAAGAGTTAGTGTATCGAGAGGTATTTTTAACTTAAAACCACCTTTAATCCCCCTTGTGGAACTAAGGATTTTCTTTTGAGCCAATTTTTGCAAAATTTTAGAAAGGAATTTATGAGGCGCATCAATGTGGATGAAAAGTTCTGTCGCTGTATAAACTTTTTCAGGTTCCAATGCCATTTTAAGTATTGCTCTAATTGCATATTCAGCAGCATTTGTTATTTTCATATTATTTCTCCTTCTTGGCATTCACCCACCAATCACTGGTTTTATCAAACCACCAATTGGTTGAATCTGTCTTGATTATTACCTCTGCTAATTGCTTCCCTTCTTCAGTGGATAATCTTTGAAGGGTAAAAAAAATCCAATCATCAGCATAGGGATTCCCTAAATCTTTTTGCTCCTTTAGTTGTAAAAGCAATTCTAAATTATCTGCGTCTTTAAGTAATTTTGATTCCAATGTTTCTTCAGACCATAACTCTTCAAAAAGATTTCTTAGCTCATCCTCAAAGGGTAGTCCTTTTATTGCATCTTCCATAGCTTTTTTTTCATTAGTTGTGTTATACTTTTTATTCATATAATTTAGATCACCTGTTCTGGCTTCAAGAAAGTCATGAAAGAGGGCTAAAAGTATAAGTTTATTTTTATCAACTCTTTGGTTGGAGATGTGGGCTAAGCAAAAGGCTGTATATGCGGTTCTTAATATATGTTCAGCGACAGATTCACTGCCGGAACCTAAAAATTGAAAACCCGTTCGAGGGGTCCTTTTGAGCATTCCTGCTTCAAAGAGAAAATCAGCGATGTTTTTCATTTTTTTATAAACATTGTATCAATTTTGTGATAAAAATACTAAATATTATTTTTTTTGTAAAGGGAGATTAAACAGTGGATCAAAGGGGTACAAGATTCAGAGACAACATTTTGAATGTAACAACAGAGAAGTTATTGAAAGAGCTTTCAATTAAAGCAAGAGGTGCTATTCTCACGATGACTACCCTTGCTGGTTCTGGCCATCCAGGTGGTTCAATGTCTTCCATTGATATTTACCTCACTCTTTATTATTTCCTTAATATAAGTAGTGATATAAACAGGGAAGACAGAGATTATGTTGTAATAAGTCACGGGCATACTTCACCGGGGGTATATTCGGCTCTTGGTTTATTGGGATATTTGGAATTAGATGAAGCTATTGCTTTTTTTAGAAAAGCAGGAAGTCCTTACGAGGGGCATGTGGAAAGGCATATAAATGGTGTTGAATGGTCAACAGGAAATTTAGGTCAGGGGCTTTCAGCAGGTTGTGGATTTGCTCTTGTCTCTAAAATAAAAAAAATTGATAACTATGTTTTTGTTGTCATGGGAGATGGAGAGCAACAAAAGGGTCAGATATCAGAAGCCAGAAGATTTGCAAAAAAATATGAATTAAAAAATCTTTTTGCTATTATTGATCTAAACCAGCTTCAGATATCTGGTAAAATTTCTGAAGTAATGAAGCAAAATATTAAAGAGAATTATATATCCGATGGATGGCTTGTTTATGAAGCTGATGGTCATGATTATAATCAACTGTATAATACAATAAGAAACATGGTAATAAATGGTGGACCAGCAGTATTAATCGCAAATACTGTAATGGGTAAGGGTGTTAGTTTTATGGAACATGTTAAAGACTATCACGGTAAGGCATTAACAAGGGAGCAATACGATAAGGCTATTGTAGAGCTTGGTCTAGAGAATAAAATTGATTACTATTTTGAATTAAGAAATAGGGGGAAAATTTTTAGAGCCCATAATTCTAAATCTTTATATCCTGTGATAAAATCTCCTAAAGTTAGGGTGTATGAGGTAAATAAAAAGATAGATAACCGTTCGGCTTTTGGAGATGCTTTGCTTGATATTGCTAATGTAAATAGTGGTGGCGCCTATTTACCAATAGCAGTTTTTGATTGTGATTTAGCAAGCTCAGTAAAAACAGATAGTTTTGCCAAACATTTTCCTGAGAATTTTTTTCAGTCTGGCATACAAGAACATAATACTGCAACTGTTGCAGGTGCAGTATCCGTTGAAGGAATTTTATCAGTTTTTGCTGATTTTGGGGTTTTTGGTATTGATGAGGTATATAATCAGCAGAGATTAAATGATATTAATGGGTGTAATTTGAAGGTTGTTTGTACCCATTTAGGTGTTGATGTAGGGGAAGATGGTAAGACTCATCAGGCAATTGATTATATTGGATTGTTGAGAAATCTTTATAACTTTCATTGTATAATTCCTGCTGATGCAAATCAGACATATAAAGCGATTCTTTATAGTTTTTTAAGACCGGGTAATTATTTTATAGGGATGGGAAGGTCGGTAACACCCATAATTGCAAAAAAAGATGGAACTCCATACTTTGGAGAAGATTATGAGTTTGAATATGGTAAGTCCGATATAGTTAGAGAAGGGAGCGATGGAGTTATTTTTTCTTATGGTGTTATGCTTCATCGGGCAATAAAAATTAGTGAAATTCTTTTGCAAAGGGGAATTAGTTTAATGGTTGTTAATGTTTCTACTCCTTTAAAGTTAGACAACAAAATTATGGAAAAAGCCTCAGAAATAGGTAAAATAGTAGTGTATGAGGATCATAATGTTAATACGGGGTTAGGAAGTATTATTGCTGATTATTGTATGGAGAAAGGTTATAATTTAAAAATGATGAAACTGGGTATAGGGAATTATTGTTATTCAGGTAAACCCGATGAATTGTTTGCTCTTATTGGATTAAGCCCTGAAGATGCAGCAGTTAGGATTGAAAGTTTTTTAAAAAAGTAGCAGCATCAAAAAACATTTAAAAGGAGGGCTTTATGGAATTAGCAAAAGAAGAGGCTGTGGTTAAGGTTTTACTTGAGAGTAATGATGAATTTAAAAAACTTTATAGTGAACACCTTGAGTTGGAGAAAAAAATTGCAGAATTTGATAGCAAACATTATTTAACGCCCGAGGAAGAAATGGAAAGAAAGAGGTTACAGAAAATAAAACTAGCTGGTAAAGATAGAATGTTTGAAATAATTAGGGAGTTTAAAAACAAGAATAATTAAAATATCTCAGGAGTTTTTATGATAAGTGATGAAATAAAGAAAGGGATTGAAAAATCCCCTCATCGAGCTTTACTAATGGCGTGTGGTTTGCCAAGAACACAGATGGATAGACCTTTTATCGGTATAGTTAGTAGCTTTACTGATCTTATCCCCGGGCACGTGGGCATGAGAGATTTAGAAAGGTTTATTGAAAAGGGAATTCATACTGAAGGTGGCTATGCTTTCATATTTTGTGTACCAGGTATTTGTGATGGCATCGCAATGGGTCACTCGGGGATGAGATATTCTCTGCCTTCTCGTGAATTAATTGCTGATATGATAGAGTGCGTCGTTTCTGCTCATAAATTAGATGGGCTTGTTTTTTTAACAAATTGTGACAAGATAACACCCGGTATGCTCATGGCATCCTTAAGATTAAATATACCTTCTATTTTTGTGACAGCAGGACCTATGATTGCAGGCTATTATAAAGGTGAAAGACTTTCTTTGGTTAGTGGTACTTTTGAGGCAATTGGCAAATATAAAAAGGGAGAGCTAACGGAAGAAGATTTTTATGGTTATGAAGCCAATGCGTGTCCTGGAGCTGGATCATGTCAGGGATTGTATACTGCAAATACAATGGCATGTATAACTGAAACACTTGGGATGTCTCTTCCGGGATGTGCAACTGCTCTTGCAGTATCGAGTAAGAAAAAGCATATTGCCTTTGAAAGTGGAAGAAGGATTGTTAGTCTTGTAAAAGAAAATATACGTCCAAGGGATATTATAACCGAATCTTCTATAAGAAATGCAATAAGAGTAGATGTAGCTTTAGGTGGGTCTTCAAATACTGTACTTCATTTAACAGCTATCTCTCATGAGGCTAAAAGTCCTATAGAAATTGATCTTTTTGATAAAATAAGTAAAACGACCCCCCATATTGTTAGTATGATACCTGGTGGTAAGTATTATATGGAAGATTTAGATAGAGCTGGTGGGATCCCCGGGGTATTAAATAGATTAGCTGACTTAATTGAATCTTCAATTACGGTTTCTGGCCTGAATATAAAAGATATTGCAAAAAACGGTGTGGTTTATGACGAAGATGTAATAAGAAGCCTTACTAATCCTTATCACAAAGAAGGGGGGATTGCAATCCTGAAAGGTAACTTGGCACCACTCGGCGCAGTGGTAAAACAATCTGCTGTAAGCCAGGAAATGCTCGTTTTTGAAGGTAAAGCAAGGGTTTTTGAGTGTGAAGAAGATGCTCTAAATGCTATTTTAGGTGGAGATATAAAAGCGGGTGATGTGGTAGTTATAAGAAATGAAGGTCCCATTGGTGGGCCGGGTATGAGAGAGATGTTATCTCCTACAGCAGCACTTATAGGTATGGGACTTGCAAAAACATGTGCACTTATAACAGATGGAAGATTTTCTGGTGGAACTCAGGGACCATGTATAGGTCATATTTCTCCTGAAGCAGCTGAGGGTGGGCTTATTGGTCTTTTGCGTGATGGTGATATTATTAGAATAAATATCCCTGAAAGAAAAATAGAAGCTCTTTTGGATAATGATGAGATAGAAAGAAGAAAAGAGCTTTATAATCCTATAAATAAGGAGCTTAAAGGATATTTAAATAGATATGCCCGTATGGTTTCCTCTGCATCGAAAGGGGCAATTTTAAGGGAGGAATAGTGAAATTAAGTGGCGCAGAAATATTTGTAGAATCATTAAAAAAAGAAGGAGTTAAAGTACTCTTTGGTTATCCCGGTGGTGTAATTCTTCCAATTTTTGATGTTTTATACCATGAGAAAGAAATAAGGCTCATATTACCGAGACATGAACAGGCCGCTGTTCATATGGCTGATGGTTATGCAAGATCGACAGGTTCAGTGGGAGTAGCTCTGGCAACATCTGGACCGGGTGCTACAAATACAGTTACTGGGATAGCAACTGCTTTTATGGATTCTATACCCATTGTTGTTTTTACAGGACAGGTTCCTACGCCTATGATTGGTGTTGATGCTTTTCAGGAAGCAGATATTGTAGGCATAACAAGGCCATGTACCAAATATAACTATCTTGTGAAAAACACAGCTGACCTGCCTTATATTATCAAAGAGGCATTTTATATAGCTTCAAAAGGGCGTCCAGGTCCAGTTGTTGTGGATTTACCGAGAGATGTTTTGGCCAATAAGGCTGATTTTATTTATCCTCAAACAGTTTCTTTAAGAAGTTATAATCCCACTTATGTTGGTAATAGATGGCAGATAAAAAAAGCTGCAGATGCCATATTAAAGGCAAAAAAACCTATTATTTATGCGGGTGGTGGTGTTATTTCTTCCAATGCCAGTCAGGAACTAAAAGAACTGGCAGAGTTTACAAATATTCCAGTGACACTAACTTTAATGGGATTAGGTGGATTTCCTGGTGACCATCCCTTATTCTTAGGGATGCTTGGAATGCATGGAACCTATGCTGCAAACATGACTATTCATAATTCAGATTTGATAATTGCCATTGGGGCAAGGTTTGATGATAGGGTTACAGGAAGGGTAAAAGATTTTGCCCCCGATGCAAAAATTATACATATTGATATAGATCCCACATCCATTAGAAAAAGTGTTCATGTGGATATACCAATAGTGGGAGATGTAAAACTTGTTCTTTTGGATTTACTAAAAGAGTTAAAGGCCGTGAGTGAGAAAAATGAAGTAATTGAAGAAGCAAGAAAGCAATGGGCAAAGCAGATAAAGGTCTGGCAGAAAGAGCATCCTTTATGGTATGAATACGATGAAGAAGTTATAAAGCCCCAGTATGTTATAGAAAAAATATTTGATATAACAAAAGGTGACGCAATTATAGCTACAGAAGTAGGTCAAAATCAAATGTGGACCGCTCAATTTTACAAGTTTTTGAAACCAAGAACATGGTTAACTTCTGGTGGTTTAGGCACAATGGGTTATGGGTTCCCAGCAGCTCTTGGTGCTCAGGCTGCTTTTCCTGATAAACTTGTTTTTGATATAGCTGGAGATGGTAGTATTCAGATGAATATCCAGGAACTTGCTACAGCAGTAACCGAAGGGCTAAATGTAAAAGTTGCTATTTTAAATAATTCATGTCTTGGGATGGTAAGGCAGTGGCAGGAATTATTTTATGGAGAAAGATATTCAGGAGTAGATTTAGGGGTTGTACCAGATTTTGTTAAATTAGCCGAAGCTTATGGAGCGGTGGGATTTAGAGCAGAAAAACCAGGCGAAGTGGAGCCTATTATAAAAGAGGCAATAAAAATAAAAAAACCTGTTTTTATGGATTTTAGAATTGATAGAATGGAGAAGGTTTTTCCTATGGTACCAGCTGGTTCTGCAATTCATGAAATGATATTTCTCGAAAAAAAGAATAAAAGTGAAAAAATGAGAGTTGTAAAATAAGGAGACCCTATGACCCATATTTTATCATTACTTGTGGAAAATAAATTTGGTGTTCTATCAAGAGTAGCTGGTCTTTTTAGCGGAAGGGGGTTTAATATTGAAGCACTTTCTGTTGCCCCAACTCAAGATCCAACCGTATCTCAAATGACTATTGTTACTTCTGGTGATGATAGAGTTATTGAACAGATTACAAAACAATTGAATAAAATGATAGACATTATAAAAGTAAGCGATTTTAGTGATCAGGACTATGTTTTGAGAGAGGTTGCGTTGATTAAAGTATCTGCAAAAGGGGCTGATAGGGAAGAAGCACTAAGGATTGCCACAATTTTTAGAGCAAAAGTTGTGGATTCCAGCCCAACTACTTATACAATTGAAGTCACTGGTGATGATAAAAAAATTGAAGCCATTGTAAATCTTTTGAGACCTTTAGGTATCAAAGAGCTAGTAAGAAGTGGTCCAATAGCAATTTTAAGGGAAGATAAAAATAAATAAAGGGAGGAATTTTAAAATGAAGGTTCACTATGAAAGCTCAATTTCCAGAGACATTCTAAGGGACAAGAAAATTGCAATTATTGGTTATGGTAGTCAGGGACATGCCCATGCTAACAATCTAAAAGATAGCGGTTTATCAGTTATTGTTGGACTTTATGAAGGTAGTAAATCGATAGAAAAGGCAAAAAAAGCAGGTTTAACCGTTAAAACAGTGTCTGAAGCAGCTAAGGAAGCTGATGTAATAATGATTTTAGTTCCCGATGAGCTTCAGGCAGATCTATATAAGCGTGAAATTGAACCATACATGACATCAGGGAAGGCTTTAGCATTTGCTCATGGTTTTAACATTCATTATAATCAAATAGTCCCGCCTGAGGATGTTGATGTTTTTTTAGCAGCACCAAAGGGCCCGGGGCATCTTGTTAGATCTGAATATGTTAAGGGTATGGGTGTACCAACATTAATAGCCGTCTATCAGGACGCTACTGGTAAAGCTAAAGATTTGGCTCTTGCTTATGCCTGTGCCATAGGTGGAGGTAGAGCTGGCATTATTGAAACAACTTTTAAAGAGGAAACAGAAACAGACCTGTTTGGAGAGCAGGCTGTTCTGTGTGGTGGTGTATCAGCACTTATTACTGCTGGTTTCGAAACACTTGTTGAAGCAGGTTATGCTCCTGAAATGGCTTATTTTGAATGCTTGCATGAGTTAAAATTGATTGTTGACTTAATATATGAAGGTGGCATCAGTAACATGAGATATTCAGTGAGTAACACTGCTCAGTATGGCGATCTCACAAGGGGACCAAGAATAATAAATGACAATGTAAAGCAAGAAATGAAAAAAATTCTAAAAGAAATACAAACTGGTGAGTTTGCAAGGGAATGGATCTTAGAAAATAAAGCAGGAAAGCCTGTTTTCAATAGTTTAACTAAAATAGGGAATGAACATCAAATCGAGAAGGTAGGTGAAAAATTGCGTTCAATGATGGGCTGGTTACAGAAAAACAGGCTTGTCGAGAAAGATTAATTCATGGCCGTAAAATGGGAAAATGCTTTAATTGCACCTGAGGGTTTAAAAATATCATTCATTTTTCTTGTTGCTACATTTATTAGTTTCTTTGGAGGTTATCATGTAATTTCAGGTGCAATTTTTCTCCTTTTTATATTTAACTTATTTTTTTTCCGTAATCCTAAAAGAAAACCACCCGAAGGGCCTTATATTGTTGCACCTGCTGACGGAGAAGTAATTTTGATAAAAGAAGTTTATGAAGATAAGTTTTTTAAAGATAGGGTTAATCTTATAAGTATTTTTATGTCCCTTTTCGACGTCCATATAAATAGAGCTCCCTATGATGGAAAAATTTTAGATATTAAACATTATGATGGAAGATTTTTCTCAGCAAACCTTGATAATGCTTTTGAAGAAAACGAGAGGAACTTTGTTTTTATTGAGACGCCGGAGGGGAAAAAAATTTTATATTCCCAGGTAGCTGGTCTTATTGCAAGAAGAATAGTTAGTGAAATCAAAGTTGGTGAATATATTAAAAAAGGGAGTATCGTTGGGTTAATATGTTATGGTTCCCGTGTAGATATATTTCTTCCTAAGGAAATCAGTTTAAGGGTACAATTAAAGGATAAAACAAAAGCAGGAGAGACCATAATAGGAGAGATTAGTAATGAAAGATGATGATAATTATCCAAAAGATAGTGTAAAGAAAGGCGTTTATATATTCCCTAATTTACTTACATCGGCAAGCCTTTTTTCTGGCTTTTTTGGGATGGTCTCTGTGTGGAATGGTAATTTTAAGCTATCAGCCTATTTAATCATTTTATCTGCAATCTTTGATATGTTAGATGGTAGGGTTGCAAGAATGACTGGTGCTGTTTCAAGATTTGGAGTAGAGTATGACTCTATAGCTGACGTAGTAGCCTTCGGTGCTACGCCAGCCTTTCTTGTTTATGTATGGGCTTTGGAACCTTATGGTAGATTTGGTATTATAGTTTCTTTTTTATACCTTGTTTGTGGGGCCTTGAGGCTTGCAAGGTTTAATGTTCAGGCTAATACCGTTGAAAGTAGAAAATTTAATGGGCTACCCATACCAGGTGCAGCAATGGTAATTGCTTCAGTAGTACTTTTTTATTATGAGCTTGGGGGGGAAGGAAAAACTTTAAAAGAGTTTTTGATACTTGTTCTTGTGATTGTACTTGCTTTTTTAATGATTAGTAATATAAAGTATCATAGTTTTAAGGACCTCGATCCTATTAAAAGAAAACCTTTTTCCGTTCTTGCCATAGTGATACTTGCTATGATATTTATTGTGGCACATCATGAACTTTTCTTTTTTATAATATATTTTGGTTATGCCATGTCTGGACCTGCTATGTATTTATACGATAGATATAAGCAAAGTAGGGGAGGTAAATAATGGAGTATGTAAAAATATTTGATACTACTTTGAGAGATGGTGAACAAGCACCAGGTGCTACTATGAATATAGATGAGAAGGTAAGAATTGCGTTGCAATTAGAGAAACTTGGTGTTGACATAATAGAGGCCGGTTTTCCAGCTGCATCGGATGGGGATTTTGAAGCAGTTAAAATGGTAGCAAAAAATATAACAAAGTCTGAGGTTGCAGGCCTTGCAAGGGCCACTGAATCAGACATTGAAAGAGCCTGGGAAGCAATAAAATATGCTAATAAGCCGAGGATACATACATTTTTAGCGACTTCTGATATTCACTTGAAATATAAACTAAAAATCGATAGGGAAGAAGCATTAAAGAGGGCGATACATGCAGTTAAATTTGCTAAAAAGTTCACAGACAATGTGGAATTTTCTGCAGAAGATGCGTGTAGAACTGATTTGGATTTCCTTTGTAAGGTAGTAGAAGCAGTGATTGATGCTGGTGCAACTACAGTTAATATACCTGACACAGTAGGTTACATAACACCCCTTGAATTTTTTAATATAATTTCAACTATTAAGAAGAGGGTAAAAAATATCGAAAAGGCAGTAATAAGTGTACATTGTCATAATGATTTAGGGCTTGCTACAGCTAATTCTCTATCAGCGCTTCTTGCTGGAGCAAGACAAGTAGAGTGTACAATAAATGGTATCGGAGAAAGAGCAGGCAATGCGGCAATGGAAGAAATTGTTATGGCTTTAAAAACCAGGAAAGATGTATATAATTTGGGAACAAAGATAAATACAAAACACATATACAGAACAAGTAAACTTGTTTCTCAGATAACGGGAATGATGGTTCAACCAAATAAGGCAATTGTAGGTGCCAATGCCTTCGCACATGAGTCTGGTATCCATCAAGATGGGGTACTTAAAGAAAGACTTACGTATGAAATAATGACGCCTGAATCAGTAGGTATACCACAAAGCATTCTTGTACTTGGGAAATTATCTGGTAGGCACGCTTTTAAAAAACGCTTGGAAGAGATGGGTTACGAACTCAATGAAGAACAATTAAATAAAGCCTTCAAGCGCTTCAAAGAGCTCTGTGATCACAAAAAGTATTTATATGATGAAGATATTGATGCGATTATTTCAGAAGAAATACTAAAGTTGCCCGAAAAATATAAATTCGTTTATTTAAATGTTGTATCTGGTAACAGAACCATGCCATGTGCTACTGTAGAAATAGAAATTGATGGTAAAGTAATTAAAGAAGCCACCTTTGGTAATGGTCCAGTGGATGCAGTATTTAAAGCTATAAAGAAAATAATTAAAACAAAAAGTAAACTACTCAGTTTTGTGATAAGTGCTATAACAATGGGAACTGATGCTCAAGGTGAAGTTACAGTTAAATTAGAAGAAGCGGGAAGACAGGTTGTGGGTAAAGGAGTTGATCCAGATGTTCTTGTTGCCAGCGCCAAAGCTTATATAAATGCACTAAACAGGCTTTACTTTAAGAAAGAAGCAAATTCTATGAGAGAGATGCTTCCATAATTTTTCATAAAAGGAGTTATTAAAATGGGTATGACTATTACAGAAAAAATTCTCGCACACCATTGCGGTAAAAAAGAAGTTTTTCCGGGCGAACTTATTATGGCAAAAGTAGATTTAGTACTTGCTAATGATGTGACAGCACCAATAGCTATCAAGGAGTTTGAAAATAGTGGAGCAAAAAAAGTTTTTGATAATACTAAAATTGCACTTGTGCCGGATCATTTTACACCAAATAAAGATATCAACTCTGCGGAACAGGTAAAACTTGTCCGTGAATTTGCTAAAAAATATGGCATTGTGAATTATTTTGAGATAGGAGAAATGGGTATAGAACATGCGCTTTTACCAGAAAAAGGTCTTGTAGT
>CALINM010000060.1 GCA_938045315.1 uncultured bacterium
TTAGATTATCTTCGTTTATTTTATCAATTTTATTAAATGCTACAATAATTGGTTGATTAGCTCCTAATTCTTTGAGTATTTTATTAACTTCTCTATATTGTTCTTCCCAATTTTTGTTGCTTATATCAACAACGTGAAGCAATAAGTCAGAATTTACTATTTCCTCAAGGGTTGATTTGAATGCTTCAATAAGAAATACTGGTAGTTTTTTTATGAAGCCTACAGTGTCTGTAATTAAAAAGGGGTGAACTTCAGGGAAAACAATTTTCCTCGTTGTTGGGTCAAGTGTTGCAAAAAGCTTATCCTCAGCCAATACATATGAATCTGTTAAAGCATTTAGAAGTGTTGATTTGCCAGCATTAGTATAACCAACTAAAGAAATAACAGGAATTTCATTTTTCTTTCTTGAAATTCTTCTCTCCACTCTGTTATTTTCTATTTTTTCTATTCTCTCTTTTATTTTCTGAATAAGTTGCCTTATTTTTCTTCTATCTGTTTCTAATTTTGTTTCCCCCGGGCCTCTTGTGCCAATACCCCCACCTAATCTTGAAAGAGCAAAACCTTTTCCCTTAAGTCTTGGCAGTATATAGTTTAACTGCGCTAATTGAACTTGAAG
This sequence comes from uncultured bacterium, assembly GCA_938045315.1. Taxonomy (GTDB): domain Bacteria; phylum CALINM01; class CALINM01; order CALINM01; family CALINM01; genus CALINM01. Next base: position 617 of record CALINM010000060.1, read on the forward strand.
TTTTCCTTCCCTTGATTTTGCTCTTTGAGCAAATATATCAAGTATCAAACCTGTCCTGTCAACGAGTTTTTTTTCGAAAAAGTCTTCTAAATGCCTCTGTTGAGCTGGTGTTAGTTCCGCATCAATTATAATAAGGTCACAGTCTTGCGATAAGATTTTAATCTCTTCTGCCTTACCTTTACCAATAAATAAAGCTGGATTATATTGTCTTATCTCGACAAGGATTTTACCTTTTACATCAGCTCCAGCACTTACAGCTAAATGATGTAGCTCTTCTAAAGATTCTTCAGCCTGAATTATTGTATCTCTAATGTTTTTTATGCCTATTAAAAAAGCTTGTTCTCTATGGTTTTTTATATTCCTTTTCCCCCGGTTTTAGTATAAATTCTTTAGGTGGTATAATTTTTGAAAGTGCATGCTTATATACTAAAACCAATTCTGGTTGGGCTTGCAGTAAAATACAAAAATTATCAAATCCTTTTATGATCCCGGTGATTTTCTTTCCGTCCAGCATCTCGAGCACTACAATTGTCTTTTCCTTTCTTAACTGATTTAAAAAAAGATCCTGAATGTTCATAATGCCTCCCCCAAAAAAGTTAAAAAACATAATAAAAATTTTATTAATTGTTATGCAAGAATTTTTTCGCTTTTTCAAGAAAAATTTTCACATGGTCTTTATGATTAGCATCAATGAAATCTACTTTTCTTTCTTTTTTAAACCATATCATTTGTCTTTTTGCATATTCTTTTGTTGATTTAATTGTAAAATTTATTGCCTCCTCAATTGATATCTTACCTTCTATAAACATTAATGCTTCTTTATAACCGATACTTTTCAAGGGTTTAATATTAGTTCCAAATAACTCAATTATTTTTCTTGTTTCATCTATTATGCCATCTTTGAAAATTTTTTTTGTTCTTTCTTTTATTCTTTCTAATAAAATATCTTTCTGAAGGAAGGGTATGAGTAAAATAAAATCATAAGGTGATTCATCAAAACTAAATTTTTTATGCATTTGACTGAGTTTTTCCCCCGTTGCTGAATGAAATTCTAAAGCCCTTATTATTCTAATTCTATCATTTGGATGAATTTTTTTAGCACTTTCTGGATCTATCTTTGTTAATTCATCGTATAGTTTATTTAATGGCATTTCTTTTAATTTCTCTTCCCAAAATTTTCTTGCCTCTTTTATAGCTACATCATTTTGTTCGAAAAGCCCATATAAGAAACATCTTATATAAAGACCAGTACCACCAGCAATTATGGGAATTTTATTTTTTAAAGCAATTAATTTCACTTTCTCTTCTGCTAATTTTTTAAATATAAAAGCATTAAATTCTTCATTAGGCTCCAGTATATCAATTAGATGGTGAATAATCTTACTTCTATATTCTATTGGTGGTTTTGCTGATCCAATATCAAAGTATTTATAAACCTGGATAGAATCTGCATTTATTATCTCTCCATTCAATTCAGATGCAAGATGGAAAGCTATTTCACTTTTTCCTGTTGCTGTTTGACCTGCAATTATAATAATTTTCTGCATTTTTTTAGCTTTTTCTACCAAATTTTTTTTCTAATTCAGTGAGTGTTATTGTTATAGCAAAGTTTCTACCATGGGGGCAATAGGTCTCAATATTTTTCTCTGTTAATGTATCAAGTAAAGATGCTATTTCTTCAAAATTTAGTTTAGTGGTTTTTTTAATTGCTACTTTGCATGCTAAATTAAATGAGAGAGATCGAAAAAAATCTTCCTCCCTCTTAAAAATTTCTTTTGTATCACTGAGATTAATAAAAATTTCTATGGCAGTATTGATGGGTAGTTTAGATGGTATTGCTGTAATAGCAATACTCATTGGACCACTATCTTCGAATCTAAAGCCAAATTTTTCAAGAATTTCCCTGTTGATTTCATAAAATTGCTTTTTGCTTTCGCTAACATTTATAATTTCGGGGATAATTTTTTGATAGTTGTTTTCAATCTTTTTGTAATTTTCTAATAAGCTGTTATATATTAATCTTTCATGGGCAGCGTGCTGGTCAATAATGTATAATATTTCATCTTTCTCTACTAAAAGATAACCATTACAAAATGTTCCTATAATTTTATATTTTGCTTCTTTTTTTTGATTTATTTCAAAAAGATTTTTTATGGGTTCTTTATCGTTGTATGTAGAGATGTTTTCATTTATTGTTTTCATATGGTTTTCAGTATCTCTCTCTAGCACTGATAAGTAAAATATTTCTCTTTTATTTGCCTTTTCAAGTAAAGTCCTTAAAAGATTATAAATTTCTCCTGAATTATGAAATTTCACTTCTTTTTTTGTAGGATGGACGTTAACATCCACTTCGTGGGGTGGGACGTCAAGAAAAATAGCTACAAAGGGGCTTTTTTTTCTTTGATTCCCATAAAAATCCTGAAGGGCTTTATAAAACAATTTATCTTTA
>CALINM010000061.1 GCA_938045315.1 uncultured bacterium
TAAAAAAAAACCTAAAATTTAAAATTCAGAAAAAATAAAGGGGTTTAATATGGCCATAATTACTATATCAAGACCCTATGGTTCAGGGGGCACTCTTTTTGCTCAGGAACTTGCAAAGAGAATTAATTACTCATATATAGATAAAAACTACTGCGCTATTGTTGGAGATGAAGTTAAACATTGTTTAGAATATTTTGGGCAAGAAGAAGAAAAAGCCCCCTTACTTGTGGATAGAATTTCAGAGCTCATGAACATGAGAAGTTTTTATAAAGTCAATTTATTTGCCACCATATATAGTCTTGCACTAAAGAACAATGTAATATTTGTAGGTAGAGGTGCCAACATAATACTTCAGGGTATCCCTAATGTTTTAACCCTTCAAATAGTTGGCAATTTAGAGGATAGGGTTAAAGCTATTGCTGAACTTAAAGGAATAAGTTATGAAGAGGCTCTTAATTTAATAGAAAAAATGGATAATGAAAAAAAGAAATTCATACAATATTATTTTGATAAAAATATTTTTGATCCCACCCTATATCATTTCGTTATTAATTTGAGCTTTGTGCCAATTAACAATGCCGTTGAGATGGTTACTGACTATGTTAACAAGTTCTTCAGTGAAGAGGACTTCAAAAAGTCTGAGAAAATTTTAAAAAACAAGCTCATAGAAAAAAAAGCAGAAGCCATCCTTTTTGGACTAAACTTAACTCAAAATACAAAAGCAAACTTTACCATGAAAGATGACGGAACTCTTATAGTCAAAGGTATGGTTACCTCAGAAAAGGAAAAGAAAAAGTTGCTTAAAACTTTAGAAAATATAGAAGGTATCAAAAAGATAGAAGATAATCTCAAAATAGGTATCTTATCGAGATTAATTTATTAACTTTTTTGGGGGATTTAATCTTTATGGGTATTAGATTTTTTCTAAAATTAATTCTTATTGCATTAGTCCCTAATATTTCACTTGCTTCAGGGGGAGTAGAAGAAATTCACTTTCCTTTATGGAGCTGTATTTTTTTCGTGATTATGCTACTCTCCATAGCTGTTATCCCATTAATTAATGCAGAATGGTGGAGTAAAAGATATGGCTGGATTGCTTTTATACTTGCTTTACCAGTAGCACTTATTGTTGTTTCAAAAAAGACTTCATTATTAATACACATTATCGGCGAGTACCTCTCATTTATAATACTCTTAGGTTCTCTTTTCATAATAGCAGGTGGTATAGTCATAAGAATAGGACCTAAAGGCACACCTAAATTAAATGCATTATTGCTTCTTATAGGAGCATTCTTTGCAAGTTTCATAGGCACTACTGGTGCAAGTATGATTTTGATAAGACCATTAATTAGGGCAAACAGATGGAGAAAAAATGTTATTCACATTTTTATCTTTTTTATTTTTATGGTGTCAAACATCGGTGGATTGTTAACCCCCTTGGGTGACCCACCTCTTTTCCTTGGTTTTTTAAAAGGCGTTCCCTTTTTCTGGACTTTTAAGCTCTTTCCCTTATGGCTATTTTCTACTATAACATTGGTTATCATCTTCTTAGTTTTAGATAACTATTTTTCAAAAAAAGAAGACCCCGATTCTTTTAAGGAGTCAATACCTACTTATACAAAAAAGTTTGAGATAAAGGGTAAAAGAAATATAATATTTCTATTAATGGTAGTTCTATCTTTTTTCATCCCACCAATTTTTAGAGAGTTTACAATGCTATCGGCAAGCCTTTTATCCATCTACTTCACACCAATCACTTTAAGAGAAGAAAACTCCTTTACCTACCACCCAATTATAGAAGTAGCTCTTCTTTTTATAGGTATCTTTATAACTATGATACCAGTTATGAAAATTTTAGAATTAAATGGTAATAAGCTTGGAATAGAAGAACCATGGCAGTTTTTCTGGATAACAGGTATCCTTTCAAGCTTCCTTGACAATGCACCAACTTATCTTGTTTTTATGGCAACTGCACAAAGTGTTGGAATCGCAAAGGGCATTACAACAAATTTAGTTGTTGGTATCCCTGAAATATACCTTAAAGCAATATCAGTTGGGGCTGTATTCATGGGAGCAAACTCATACATTGGTAATGGCCCAAATTTTATGGTTAAAGCGATATGTGAAGAAAATGACATTAAAATGCCATCATTTTTCGGATATATGTTATGGTCTACTAGCATTTTAATACCCCTTTTTGTTATAATAACTTTTGTGTTTTTCAAATAAATTTTAAGGAGTTAATCAAATAATATGAAGCGTTTTATTATCATGACCGCAATTTTCTTTGGCTTTTTTCTAAGTTACCAAATTTTAAGAATAGCAGCTCAAAGAAAATACATGTCACAAATAAGCACTAAAGAGACAAAAGGAAAAACACTGAAAATCTTTTCTCCCGATTTTTTCACAGAAAGAAACATATACGAAAGTTTTAAAAAAAGATACGATGTAAATTTAAAATTTACAATTAAAAATACTCCAAAGGATTTTAGAGAGATAAAAAATGTTGCTGATGTAGTAATTTATCCTTCTTTTCTTTATAAAAATTTTTCAAAGGAAAGCATAATCCCCCTTGACAATAATAAAATTAAAAATGTCGAAAATTTGATGGACAATTTTATGAACTTTACAAAAAAGAATTATACAGAAAAAGGTAGTATATATGCTATACCCGTAGCTTATTCTCCCTATGCAATATATTTTAATTCATCAAAAGTGTCCAAATCTATAAAAGGAAAAGACTTGATTAATAAAAGCTATAAAATTGCAATCGCTGATAGTTATGGTAGTTTGCTTACCCTTTGTAAAATTTTTAATAAAAAACCAGATACAAATGGCATTGAAGAGATTAGAAAAATTCTAAATCAAAAGCCAGTTATTTTTAATATAGAAAACCCTGCTATTGGGATGTCAACCCTACAAAAAGAGAAACCAGACGTAATAATAGCACCCTCTTACCTCAAAGGCTTCTTTGAAAGGGAAGCAGGTAGTTTAGAAGCTGTTTTACCTGAAGAGGGGACATATGCCGATTTATACCTTATATCAATAGTTGAAAATGGTGATTATGAATTAAGTTACATCTTTATAAATCATATTTTCGACCCATTAATACATAAAAATTTAACTGATATAATGGGGCTTGGAATAACAAATAAGACCTCTCTTTCATATATTTCTGCGGTTAATTACAACTTTTTAAAGATGAATTATCCTGATTATTTAGATAAGCTGTATTTATTAAGTTCAGAAGAAGAATATTATAAAACTGAACAACTTTTTAAAGATTTCAAGGGCAATTAACTTATAAAGTCCAGTTTGAATTTTGATCTAATGAAGCTTTGCAGCGTTTTTACAGCGGAAAGGGCAATTTTAAGCCTATCTACCTCGATATGATTTAGCTTTTTTATATCAATATAATTTGAAGGAATTTCTCCATTAGCAATCTCTTTTAATTGATTTCTTATTCTTAAATTTATGGCAAAGGTGAAACTTGTCTCGATTTCTAATAAATCATTTTCTGGAAATCGATTCATTTTGGCTAATTCTCTAATTTTATCCACCGTCGATCCAGAAACTATACCAGCTTCAAGGGATAAAATTTTTATCCCCTCAGTTATTGGAAAAATAACTGCCTTTTTAATATCCAGTTTACCCTTGTATTTACCTTCTTTTTCTGTCTTTATATTTCCCAGAAAACCAATAGGTGCTGGAAATCTCATAAGATTCTTTGCCATATGAGCTAAAAATAGGCTATTTTCTTGAACTAACCCTTTAATATGATTTTTTAGTTCCCTTTCTAAAGATTCATCACCATAAATAGTTCGTAAATCAGAAAACATACTATAATTTAAAATATTCTCAGGTGTAGGTGTATTTATCCACTGGGAGAGGGTTTTCTTCCATTGATTAAGGCTTTTTCTCCATATTTCATTTTTTGCCATAATACCACCTGGACATTCAGGAATACCAATAAAAATTAACGCTGATATGAGCTTTTCAGAAAAATCTTTAATTTTATCAACATCTGAACTTTCTGCTTTATCTGAGTAAACAACAGCATTGTCTTGATCGGTTTTTAGGGTTTGTTCTTTCCGCCCTTCGCTTCCTAAAACGAGAAAAGCAAAATTTTGATACAGGTCAAAATAGTTATTTCTTATAATTAATTCGATGCATTTTTTTACAATTACGTCATTTATGTGACTTATGAACTTTACAAGTTCTATTGTTTTTATACCTGAAGAAATAAGAAAATTAATAAAGTGTACCGTCTTTTCATTAAGAATCTTTACCTCATCAAGGCTATTTGCATACTCTAGATCCCTGATAAAATAAAAGGGTGTATTGGTTTGAAATTTTATAATATCTGTATCAGTTAAAATGCCACATATAATCCCCATACTATCAACAACTACAAGCCTGTGAATATTATTTTTAGTCATTTTATATATAGCTTCAAAAATATATTCATCTTCCCTAATGGTAGTAACAGGTGAGCTCATAATTTCATAGGCTTTAATCTGTTCAGGTGATAGCCCTTTAGAGACTACCTTATTTCTAAAATCTCTGTCTGTTATTATTCCTAACGGCAACTCATTTTCCGATATAACTATACCAGAGATATTTTTACTCTGCATTATTAAAGCAATATCTTTAATAGATTGATCAGGAGTTGCTGTATAAACTGCTTTTTTTGCTATCTCTTTAACTGGTCTAAGCAAAAAACTTGGTTCTTCCATAGTAAAAAATTATAACAAAAAGGGCGTGCTTATGCACGCCCTTTTCATAATTAATCGTGGGCATCCGTAAGCTTTTTTGGATACCTTAAATGGTCAACAAGATCCATAATCTTTTCTGATGGTGGTGGTGTTAAACGAGAAATAATAATACAGCTTAAGAAATTAAATGCCATACCAAAAAGTCCTGCTCCCTGATCTTTAATTCCGGCGATTGGGGTAATTTTAAAGGGCCAGCCAAATTTAACACCTAAAATATAAAATAGTGTTATTAACAAACCGCCTATCATACCAATTGCAGCCCCATAAACATTTGTTCTCTTATCAAAAACACCCATAACAATTGCTGGGAAGAATGAAGCTGCTGCAAGTGAGAACGCCCACGCAACTATCTGGACTATAAAACCAATGTTTCCTGCTGCAACAATACCAGCAATTATAGCAAATACACCTATTAGGGATTTACCTAAATAAACCCTTGTAGCTTCAGAAGCATTGGGATTAATCATCTTGTAGTATAAGTCATGGGATATAGCAGCTGCAATAACCATGAGGAGACCATCAGCTGTTGATATAGCAGCAGAGAGACCGCCTGCAGCAACGAGCGCTGAGACTATGTATGGAAGTTGTGCAATTTCTGGCATGGAGAGCACTACTATGTCTCTGTGCAAATCAAGCTCTTTGAATTGTAAGATACCATCCCCATTGCCACCTAATTCAACTGCATCTTTGATTTTAAGAAGTCCAACCTTACCCCAGGCAGCCACCCATTCTGGTAACTGTGCAATTGGTTTTCCAACTACCTCGTGTAGCACAACATATTTCTGAAATGCTGCATAGGCAGGTGCAGTTATATAAAGGGCACCTATGAATATCAAAGCCCACCCAGCAGAATACCTTGCATCCCTGACTGAGGGTGTTGTGAAAAACCTCATCATTATATGGGGTAGTCCTGCCGTTCCAATCATTAAGACAAGTGTCAGGACCCACATATCAGCCATAGTCATTTTTGTAAAAGGTTCAATATAAATTGGAGTTATATTCAGCTCTCTTTCCTTGGCAACGATCTTTTGTAGCAAATCACCATATGCAAGCTGTGGTAACGGATGACCATACATCTTAATGCAGAGAGCTGTTACTGGTATTAAATAACCTATAATAAGAACAATATACTGGGCACACTGAGTCCATGTAATACTCTTCATACCACCCATGACTGTTGAAGCAACTACTATTACTATACCTATAGCAATAGCTAACTTCATGGGTAATCCCATAAGCCTTCCCATAATTATTCCAGCACCAGCAACCTGAGCAACACAATAAGTAAAACTGATAACTACGGCACAGATTATAGCGATTGCTCTTGCAGTCTGGCTTTCATATCTATCACCTATAAAATCTGGGGCAGTATATTTACCAAACTTTCTTAAATAGGGTGCTAAAACAAGAGCAAGAACAACATAACCACCTGTCCAGCCCATAATATATGCCAAACCGTCATAACCTAAAGCAGCTATTGCACCTGCCATAGATATAAATGAAGCTGCACTCATCCAGTCAGCAGCTACTGCCATACCATTCCAGAAGGGTTTAATTCTCCTACCAGCCACATAAAAATCGTCGGCCCTCTTAGCACGTGTTGAATAAGCAATGTACATAAAGCCAACAAATACACCAAAAACAACTATATAACCTATTACCTGATTACTCATAATTATAATCACCTCCTTTTTTAATCTTCATAAAAGCCATACTTTTTGTCCAGATTGTCCATTAACTTTGCATAAACGAAAATTTCAATAATAAACACAATGATCGACAACTGTGCACCAAGATAATATCCAAATGGAAATCCTAAAAACGTTAATTCGTTAAGCCCTTTTACTACAAGAATGCCACCCAGGGACACAATAAACCAGATAATCAAGAGAATAATAATGTAAGAGACGTTCTTTTTGTGATACTCTTCTAATCTTTTTTTAATATCCTCTTTTTCTGCTGATACCATACTTTCACCTCCTTCTTTTTTTAAATTTACACCCACAACCTGGTGTATTTTTTTACCTCCTACCTCCTAAATTTTAAATGTAATTTAAAAAAATGTTTTAAACAAGTCAATAAAAAAATTTTATAATAGTTTGTGAAAATTATATTTTGTAGTAATTTCAGTAATTTTTTAAAAAAATAATTGGTTTTTTTTATCATACAGATTAAGCCTTTAAAACAAAACTTATACAATGTTTTAAAATGTTTTTTTGAAAAACTATTGTATATTCTTACCAACTTTATAATCAAAATTTTCATTTACCTATTGGAATTAAAGTTAAACTTTGTTAGACTTTTAAAAGTGTATGTAATAAAAGTTATCTTAATCTTTATGATGGGTTCTGTGTTTGGTAGTTTTTTAAATGTGTGTATTTACAGAATTCCAAGAAATATATCTATAATTTTTCCCTCATCCTTCTGTCCAAATTGCAAAAAAAATATACCCTTTTATTATAATATACCTATCTTTGGATATTTCTTGCTTAAGGGAAAATGCAAATATTGTAAAGAAAAAATTTCTTTTAGGTATCCTGTGGTAGAAGCCCTTTCTGGCATTTTCGCAATTTTATGTTACCATAACTGGAACTCCTATATAGCTTTTATACATTTTCTTTTTATATCATCATTAATAGTAATATCATATATTGATATCGATTTTCAGATTATACCTGACATCATAAGTCTACCTGCTATTTTAATTTCCATTTTACTATCAATATTAGTATTTAATAGAGACGTTTTGATAACACTTATTGCTACAATATTAGGAGGAGGTATTTTCTGGCTTATTGGTAAATTATATGAACTTTTCGCAAAAAAAGAAGGCCTCGGTGGGGGAGATGTAAAATTAATGGCATTTTTTGGTGCTTACCTGGGGATTAAATCAATATTATTTATAATATTTGTAAGTTCCTTTCTGGGAACAATTTATGGCTTAGCTCTGATAGCATTTAAAGGAAAAAAGACTTCTTATGCCATACCCTTTGGCCCTTTTCTTTCTTTTGGAGCTTTGTTATACCTTTTTTATGGAGAAGAGATAATTAAATGGTATCTTAAAAATCTATGAAGGGTAAAATTGGTTTTGAACTCATATCGGGAATATTTATTTTATCACTTTTTGCTATTCTAATAAGTTTTTTGGTAACTTTAAGGCTCTGGGAAAAAAAACATATAGAGATAGAGTCTTTTAATATACAGAGAATCTTTTATGATATTCAAAAATCAAATAAAGACATCGATAGCTTAGAACTCTTTCTACCCTCTGG
>CALINM010000062.1 GCA_938045315.1 uncultured bacterium
AGAGTACCTATAATTTCGAAGAAAATCACAAAGAAAAATACCCTTTTTATAAACCTGATCAAACCACTTGCTCCCGGGTAATTTAGCGATTCAGCAAGTATCAATCTATCTCTAAAACTTATTTTCTGCCCAAAAGTTAGAAGAAAAAAAGTAGTAAAAGACATATATCCAAGTCCACCAACTTGCAGTAATGTTAGTATCACAATTTTGCCAAAAAGGGTAAAATCGTTTGGGGTATCAAGAACTATTAACCCCGTATCGGAAACAGCAGAAAAGGATGTAAAAAGAGCATCAATAAAGGAAATTTTTTTTGTTGTAGAAAAGGGCAAATATAGTATTAAACCACCGACAAACATAATAGTTAGATAAACACTAAAAAAAATACGTGCTGGAGTGTTAAAGAACTTATCTATCAATTTTTTTATTTCCATAAGAAGTATAGTATATACAACATACAAAATAAGACAATCATAAATATCTAAAACTCGATAATATATAAAATCGCTTTAAATACAACTTAAAATAATTTATATTAATTCTATGACATATTTAGTAACCATGGACAAAAGGGATATTCTCTTCTTTTGCGCTTTAATAGAATCTGCTGAAAGGTTTTGTTTTGTAAGAACAATTGATAAAAACAAACCTTTACTTGAAATCTCAGCTTCATCTTATTATACAAAGGACCTCAAGGAATTGTTAGAATTGATCAAAAAAACTATTAATTTTGAAATTTTAGAGGTGCTAAATGATTATTGATATTGATCATTTATCTTTAGTAAAAAAAATGGCTTCCTACTCTGATTTTGGAGAGGTTTATCAAGAGGATACAAAAATCTATTATATAGAAAATGAAAACGGTAAAATTGAGAAGTGTTATAAGATCAGCGATTCTGGTTATTCACTGAGAACCTTCAAGGATGGGAATATAATATTTTCATCAACAAACAGTACCACCCCTGAGGAAATGTTAAATTTACATTTAAAAAATGTGAAGGCAAACAGGGATATAAACATTAACTTTGTAAAAAATACTTTCAGAAGCATAACAAGTTTTCCCATATTTTTATTTGAAGAGAAGATAAAAATAATAAATGAACTATACAAACAACTAAAATCAGAATTTAAAGAACTAATTAACTCTAGAATAACAGCTCAGTATTATGAAAAAGAATTTTCAGTTTCGAATACAGAAGGAAAGATAAACTCAAGTGAAATTTTTGGTGAAAGAGTTTCTATACAGATAACATGTATTATAGATAATGAAAAATTTACTGTATTTGAAAGTGTTGGAAAAACTTTCACCAATTTATTAGAAGAAGAAATCTTTTACATATTAAAAAAAACTATAAAAAGAATGAAAAATATGTACAATGCCAGGCCATGTCCAGCAGGTAATATGCCTTGTATCCTCTCATCAGAAGCAGGAGGTACCTTAATACACGAAGCTGTGGGACATGGTTTAGAAGCAGATTTAATCGACAAAGGCATTTCTATTTACAGAGATAAACTGGGAGAAAAGGTAGCATCACCGCTAATAACTGTTGTTGATGACAGTACCTTAAAAGAGGGCTGGGGGTCATTTTTATGTGATGATGAAGGTACACCAGCACAAAGGACAATACTCATAGAAAACGGAATTTTAAAAAATTATCTTTATGATAAGTACTATGCATTAAAACACAATAGAAAATCCACTGGAAATGGTAGAAGACAGTCCTATTCCCATAAGCCATTCCCAAGAATGACAAACACTCTAATCCTACCTGGTATTTCAAAGGCAAATGAAATAATAAAAAATTTTCAAAAAGGTATTTTAGTCAAAAAAATGGGAGGAGGGCAAGTTAATACACTTACAGGTGATTTTATATTTTATGTTGAGGAAGGATATCTAATTGAAAATGGTAAAATAATACACCCCATTAAACAGGCAAGTATAATAGGTAATGGCCCCAGAGTTTTAAATGAAATAGAGGCTGTTTGTGATGATTTTGGTACATCCCTTGGCACATGTGGCAAAGAGGGACAGGGTGTGCCTGTTGGTGATGGTCAACCAACACTTCTCATACCAAACATAACTATAGGTGGAACTTCTTTTTAGTTACATACATACCCTATTTCTTCCAGTTTGCTTTGCACTATAAAGAGCTCTATCTGCCCGCTCTATAAAATCTTCTTTGGAGGTCATATAAGAAAAAAATCCAGTTATACCAATGCTTACTGTAATATTAATATATCCTGGCTCATCATCTATTATAAAAGCATGTTCTTCAACCCTCTTTCTTATTCTTTCTGCAGCAATAAAAGCCCTGTCTGCTGGTGATTCTGGCATTAAAATTATAAACTCTTCACCTCCATATCTTGCTGCAACATCGCTTTTCCTTATCGAAGTTTGTATAATTTCTCCAAGCTGCTTTAATATAGAATCACCTGACTGGTGACCATAGGTATCATTTATCTTCTTAAAGTGATCTATGTCTATCATACATAATGAGGATTCTCTACCATATCTTTGACATCTTGCGAACTCACTTTCTAACTTAGTTTCAAAATACCTTCTATTGAATAATTTAGTTAAAGGATCCTTAAAAGATAATTCCTCTGTTATCTCATAACGCTTCGCATTTGCTAATGATACTCCTAATTGTATCATACAGGTCTCAATAGCAGACACTACGTTAGGGCTAAATATATCTTTTAATTCACTAAATAGGATAAAATATCCATAAATACTTCCTTGATATAGCACTGGAAATAGGGAAATTGTATGCACGTCAATTAATTTTTTAGCTTCAATAGATAATTTTTCTTCCTCTAACTCTAAACGATATGGCACATGGTGTTTTGATACAAATTGAATTACCCCTTTTTTAATTAAACTGTCAATAATAATCTTCACATCATCTTCATTAGAAATCGATGAAATAATACCATTAAAATTCAAATTACCATTCTCATTGGATAAAAACAAATAACCATCAATTCCAAGCACTGTAACAAGTTCATCCCCAGCCGTTTTAATTATCTCATAAACATAAAGTGACTTAGATACAGCAGAAGTGAAAGAATATAAAAGTAATAATTCCTTTGTCCTTTCTTCTATTTTGCTTTCTAAATTTAAATATAGACTTTTCAGCTTACTTGACATCTCATTAAAATTATTAGCTAATTCCTCTATCTCATCATTTGTCTTTACTTTTATTTTTTCATTGAAATTACCTTCAGCTATAAAAGAAGTTAGCTCTTTAAGTTTTACTATTGGCCCTGCAATATCTTCACTAACCTTCTTACTTAACATTAGAACAAGTAAAAAAAGAATTAAAGATAAAATTACAAAAAGTTTAATTGGCCTGTAAGTACTTGAAAATACTTCTCTTTCACTTTGAGCAACTGATAAAATCCAGTTAAATTTATCAATATAAAACGAAGTAAATAAGTATTTCCCGTTTCTTTTATCTCTAAAAGTACCATGCACATAAACACCTTTGTTTTTTAGAACCTCTCTAATCTGTTTTTCAATACCTGAATACTCATTTATAATATTAGCATGCTTAATAACTAAACCATAATTTGCATGAGCAATAATATCCATATTACCATCTGTTATGAAAGAGAATCCTGTTTCACCAAAGGTAGTATTTGATATCAAATTCTGAATATCTAGAAGCCATAATTTACTCACTAAGATGCTATTTATTGTTCCATCAAACTTAAAAACTGGGATAGCAATTATCATGTATGGCTTTGTATTATCGTAAAAAAGTAAAACTTTTGAATAAAATGTTTTTCCCCGTATTGCCTCTTTAAAATACTCTTCCTGTGATACATCTAACAATTCATTACCAGTCTCCCTTTTAATTTTGGAAGCATAAATCATGACTTTACCATTTTTATCTACTGCTGAAACTTCGAATACCGATGGATTGTGTTTAAGTATCTTCCAGAGATAAAATCTAAATCTCTCATTTATACCTTCTTCAAGAACTCCTTTTGAGTGGCTGCTCAACTCCATCAACTTCTCTATTAAAGCTAATTTATTGTTTATCTCATTAACAAGATATTTAAGTTGCTCTTTCTGATGGTTATAAGCATTCCTTTGAGCCTCTAAATAACTTGTTACTGCCTGAAATATGGTTAGAACCAATAAAGCAGAGTAACTTATCAAAAGTATTGGATAGAAAAGTTTTTTTGATATTTTATTACGTGCAATCTTTTTCATTAAATAACCTTGTCTGCAAGGTATAGAATCTCATTAGGAATAGTATAACCCGCTCCTTTTGCCCAGCTATTATTGATAATTAAGCTTATCTTTTCAGGAACAAAAATTGGCAAATTTTCAGGTGTTCCACCGCTTAGAGTATGTTCTATCATTAAGAATGAATATTTTCCTACTTCTCCAAGATCGACACCATAACTAATCGTAGCATGTTTATCTACAACAAACTTTTCTTCATGTAAACATGTGGGTATTTTTCTTTCCTTTGCAAAAGCTATAATATCATCAACTACTGCTATAACTACGGGATCGGGTATAATAAAAATTCCATCAGCCCCTTTTAATTTAATATCCTTTAACCTTGTTCTTAACTCATCAGTTGTTGTGACGCTAATTTTTTTAACTTTTATTTTTAATTCTTCTGATAAATTCTCTACATCCTGAACTGTCAACGTTGAATAAATATTTTGACTATTGAAGAAAGTTAATATTGTTCTCATTTTAGGAAAAGCCTTTATAAAATATTCCCACCTTTTTTCCGTAAGCTTCCTACTTAAATCGGTAACACCTGTAATTCCTTTCTTTGGCGACTTAAGGTTTTCTGCCAATCCAACTCCCACTGGGTCACCAACGGCAGCAAAAATTATTGGTTTATTTTTAATCATTTCATAGGCAGCAATAGTAGCTGGTGTTGTAATGGTATAAAATAGATCAATATCAAGACCCTGTAATATTTTTACAGCTGATTTAAATTCTTCATAATTAGTGGGAAAATCTTTTACGATAAACTCTATTCTATCTTTGTAAATACTTTTATCTACCTCTGCCTTAAGCCCTTCTATAACCTTCTCGTAACCAGATTTAGGCATTATAATCCCAATTCTATATTTTCTCTCAACTTTTTCTATGCCACATCCAATAAAAAACAAAGAAATAATTAAAAAATAAAGAAAGATAGAAAAAAAACCTTTTATTCTGGCCACTTTTCAACCACTCTACCTTTTTCATCAAATTTAGCTGCATGTAAGAAGGGATCATGATAGAAAGTAATCCATGCATTATTTTTTAACACAAAATCTTCCCAAAACTCTTTTTGTTTTATAGATTCGAGGGGATAATTATCGTATGCCATAACCCACAGGGGATTATAGTGGGAATGCATAGGCATAAGATCACCAAAATGAACTGCCATATGACCATAAGATTCAAGAATAATTATTTGATGCCCCCTGTTATGCCCACCTGTCCATACTACCTTAATTCCTTCAATGATTTCACAATCACCATCTACTAAAAGGAGATTATTCGATTCCTTTAACTTTTCATAATTAATATTCCAAAAGGTATTGATAGATCTTCTGTTGGGATTAAGTACATCCTCCCATTCTTTTTTCTGAATAATACACTTAGCATTGGGAAAAGTTAACTCCAATTCTTTATTTTCATTTAACATTATAATTCCACCGGAGTGATCAAAATCAAAATGAGTTAAAATTACATATGATATATCATTTCTTGATAATCCAAGCATCTTAAGTTCCTCTAACAATGCCCAGTCTTTATTTACACGAAACATTTCTTTTTGTTTTTGAGTAAGTTTGTTACCCAAACCAGCCTCAATCATTACATATACATCTTTCTTTTTCACTAATATAGGATAAGCAACAAGAGGGATATAATTATTGTCATTAATAGGATATTTTTTTGACCATAGTACCTTGGGTACAACACCAAACATAGCACCACCATCTAATTCAAATTCACCACCATTTAACCAGAAAAGCTCATTATCACCTAATTTAAAAGGACCTCTCATAAAACACCTTTAATTGAAAAATAATAAGTTTTTTGTTTGATTTTTGCAACATATAAGACATAATATATAAATATGCGTAAATTTGTAATCTTTTTTTTAACCTTTTTAGTTTTGGGCGGTTGTGATAACCTGGATAGTAGTTTTTTCAAAAATTTATTCACTTCTAAAAGATCAATTTTAAATGAAGAACCTCAAAAAATAACACCTTCCGAACAAATCATAAATATTCAGCAGGCCTTTGAAAAAGTTGCAGAGGTTGCACTACCCGCAGTCGTAAATATTTACACAAATCAAAGAGTTAAAGTTCGTCCTTTTTATCCAATGCCCTTTGATGACTCTCCCCTTTTTAGAGATTTCTTTGAAGATTTTTTCAATGACATATTACCAAAAGAGAGAGAATATAAATCTACAAGTTTAGGATCGGGATTTATTATTTCCTCTGATGGCTATATAGTTACTAATGATCATGTTATAAAAAATGCTGATGAAATAAATGTTAAACTCCACGATAAAAGAACATTTAAAGCAAAAGTGGTGGGTAGAGACCCAAAAACTGATGTGGCTGTCATAAAGATAAATGTTAATAACCTCCCTTTCTTGAAATTTGGTGACAGTGGAAAAATTAAAATTGGCCAATGGGCTATCGCCGTTGGTAATCCCTTTGGTCTTAACGGTACTTTAACAGTTGGTGTCATAAGCGCTACTGGAAGAAGCAATCTAGGTATAGAAACTTATGAAGACTTCATCCAAACAGATGCTTCAATAAATCCAGGGAATTCTGGTGGGCCTCTATTAAATATATATGGAGAAGTCATTGGCATAAACACAGCTATAGTTGCTTCGGGACAGGGAATTGGCTTTGCCATACCAGCCAATATGGCAAAAAACATTATTGAACAAATCATTAAAAAAGGTGTTATCGAAAGAAGCTGGTTAGGAGTGGGCATACAAAAACTAACACCCGAACTTGCTGAGTCCATGGGTATAAAAAAAGTTGAGGGAATACTCATCAATAGAATATACGAAAACTCTCCTGCGGAAAAAGCTGGTTTAAAAGAAGGAGATGTAATTCTGGAATGTAATGGTACAAAGTTAGAGGATCCTTCGGATTTGCAAAAAATTGTTATTGGAGTTCCCGTGGGCACTGTACTAAAGCTTAAAATATTACGTGATAACAAAACGTTACAAATTGATATTAAAACAGAAAAAATGCCTTCAGATGAAAAAATAGAAAAGTCTGAGATAAATAGAAATATTTTAGGTATAAAGGTACGCGATCTTTTGCCCAAAGAGAAAAAAGAGGCTTTCTATAAATTTGGTGTTGTTGTTTTAGAAGTGATGCCTAATTCTCCGGCCGATTTAGCTGGTATTATGGAAGGTGATATAATTTTTACTATAAATCAAAAACAAATAAAAAATTCAAATGATTTCAAACAAATTGTATCAAATCTCAAAAAAGGCAGTATTATAAACATTTTTTTACAGAGAGATAATAGAACCTTTTATATAGCTGTAAAGTTATAGGAGGAATTATGGCACTTATAACAAATGAGGAACAGGCATTTAGATTAGCCAAGGCAATAGTATCGGATATTTTATTATATAATCAGGAAAAAGTAAAAAAGGGCATCGAAAACGACGATCTATTTGATAAAATAAATGCCGAATTAGAGGAAGGAAAAAAGCTTTTTGAAAGTCGTGTAGATAAATCTATATCAAAAACTATTTTTGATAGAGCAGTGGTAGATGTTCTCTTTAAATCATCGGGGCGTTATGATTCAAAAATATGGTAGTTAATATAAGAGTTGATAGTTCTTTTAAAAGGGCTGATCTTTTTTTGTCTCAAACTTTAGGATTAACGAGAAATAGAATTCAACAATTGATTGAACAAGGTTTTCTGCTTTTAAATTGCAATCCTTTCAAACCCTCTTCTCGATTAAAAAATGGTGATATCATATCTGGAACTATACCTGAAGCAACAGAGGATGAAGAGTTAAAACCAGTAAATCTACCTCTTGATATAGTTTATGAAGATGAATCATTGATTATTATTAACAAACCCAGGGGCATAGTTGTTCATCCATCTTTTGGGCACAAAGAAGATACAATTGTAAATGCTATTATCCACCACTGTAAAGACATTCTTAGTATTTCAGGGGCTAAAAGACCTGGAGTTGTCCATAGATTAGATAAGGATACTTCAGGCTTACTTCTTTTTGCCAAAAATGATAAGGCACTTAACGAATTGCAAAGACAATTTAAAAATAGAGAGGTTATAAAAAAATATTTAGCCCTACTCTTAGGGAAACCAGAAAAAGAAGCTGACACAATAATAACGAACATTGGAAGACATCCAAAAGATCGAAAAAAATTTGCAGTAACTAAAGAGGGCAGACAAGCTATAACAGAATATAAAATATTAAAATCCTATTATGGGATATCATTAGCAGATATTACAATAAAAACAGGGCGTACTCATCAAATCAGAGTACATATGAGTTATATTAAAACACCTATCATAGGCGACAAGGACTATAACAAAAAAAAATATGAAGATATAATTAATAACAAGGATTTGCTTAAATTATGTAAAAATATTTCCGGACAGGCACTTTGTGCTTATTTCTTGTCTTTTAGACATCCAGCTATAAACAAAATGATGGAGTTTAAAATAGATCCACCATCTGATATGGCAGAAATTATTAACTGGATAGAAAAAAATGGAACTAATTAAAAAACCAGACTATTGTTACATTAAACCTTCCACGCACTTTGACGGACTGGAGGTTTATTTTTTGTCAAAACATCTTGGTATAGATTCAGGAAATCTCGAATTTGATTCTTACCCATCTCTAAAAGCATTGCAAAAAATTTCATCATATTTCCCCATAAATACTAAAGAAATGGTTTTTCTAAAACAAATCCATGGTGATGAGGTAATCAATAAAACAAACAAAAAAAAATCTTATCCCTCTGGCGATGCTATAATTACACCATTGAAACATATAGGTTTATTTTTAAAAACCGCTGATTGTGTACCAATTTTTCTATTTGACCCTATAAATAAAATAATTGGTGCTGTTCATGCCGGCTGGCGAGGAACAAGTCTTAAAATACTAAAAAAAGCTATTCAAAAGATGGAGCATTATTACAAGACAAAACCAGAAGATATATATATTTTTATAGGTCCTTCTATAGGGGCTTGTTGTTATCAGGTTAAAGAAGATGTCTATAATCATTTTAGTTTTTTAGGTAAGGAAAGGCAAAATTTTTTCGCAAGAAGAAAAGATAGAAGCTATATGATGGACCTAAGGGGGATCAACGCCTATATTGGCGAGAAGGCCGGGGTTTTAACAGACCACATTGAAATATCAGAACTTTGCACTTTTTGCAATCCTGAGTTTTTTTACTCCTATAGAAGGGACAAAGAAAAGGCTGGTAGTAATTTAAGCTTCATAATGATGAAATGATTGATTCTTTTGATACAAGAAGGATTAAAGTTCTAAAAGAGGAACAAATTAGAAACAATGGTCCTGTTATCTACTGGATGAGCAGAGAACAACGGGTTAATGATAATTGGGCGCTTATTTTTGCTCAAAATAAGGCTTTAAAAGATAAGAAGCAGTTTATTGTAGTTTTCTGTTTGGTAGAAAAATTTCTTGATGCCACAATCAGACAATATGATTTTTTATTGCGGGGACTAATAGAGGTTGAGAAGAAGTTAACAGAAAAGCTCATACCCTTTTATATATTAACAGGTAATCCTTCCGAAAAAATAATAGAATTTATTCAAAAAAATAGGGCATCTTTACTAATCACCGACTTCGACCCCCTTAAAATCAAAAAAGAATGGAAGAAAAAAATATCAGAAAATATATTAATACCATTTATTGAAGTAGATTCCCATAATATAGTTCCATGTTTTTTCGTATCCCAGAAAAAAGAATATGGGGCTTATACATTGAGGCCTAAAATTCTAAAGCTATTGCCCCAATTTTTGACAAACTTTCCCGAGGTTATCAGACACCCATTTAATAAAGATTCCCTGT
>CALINM010000063.1 GCA_938045315.1 uncultured bacterium
AAACTTGCGTGTTCCAATGTTACTTCTTCAAAATCGGGTAGTATTCTTTTAATCGCTTTTCTTTTTAAGTCAATTACTTCTCTTCTATCGGTGTAACCATTTGATAATATTACGCTATATATTTCTTTAATAATATTTTCATATTTGTAAGAAAATTTATTATTCCAGAGAAAATTAAACGATTCTACTGGTATATTTGGGACAGACAACATGTTCTCAAAGAGAATTTTCCCCTCACGTAAAACTTCCTGATCACTATGGAACTTGTCATATGGATTGCTTATAACCCACTCACGCATACTAGAAAAAGCATTTTCTAAAAGTTCAATTTGTTTTTCTGAAATATCTCGATCAAAATCAAAAATAAGGGGAATATTTTTGATAGCATTTTCTTTCTTCTTTTCATAATTCTTTAAATCAAGAATATGATAATCCCTTAAAGAAATCACATTGTTCTCTGATTTTGTGCCCGCTTTAGGTATAGAATACATAATTAAGGAATTAAAGGGCATTGAAAAAATAGCGAGCAAAAAAGATAATGTAGCTATGACAAATAAGATTTGTCTGCGTTCCTGTGGTGGTTTTTTTGAAAATACAGATTTATCTGATTTAAAAAGTTTTATTTTCATAGAATTGTTTTATATAGTTTTCAGCTTCTTGTTTTGTATTTACAACTCCATTGAGTTGAGCTTCTCTTAATTTTTTAATTATTCTTCCAATCTCAGGTCCTTCATTTAAATTAAGAATCCTCATAATTTCTTTGCCATCTAAAAGGGGTTTACACTCAACATCCTTATTTTTCATCTCCAAATAATTATTATAGATCTCAATCGATGAACTTAACATCGATTTTGTTTCTTCATCCATATTAGTAGCAGATATATCAGCAATAAACAACAAAAAAACGAAGGGAACAAGTCTATCTAAATCCCTTTTCAACCGTAAATAAATTTTTGAATTCATGCTATTAAAGTTTGATATAGCCAAATGAAAAGGATACATATGATATCTAATAATATTTACAATTGCATCAACCGTATCATTAGAAAAACGTTTTTCAATTAAAAGATTCTTCAAATAATCCGATCCATAAATCTCATGTTTATAAAAAATTATTTTATTTTATTTTTCATCAAAAGCAAATAATTTTCCCACATCATGAAAAAGAGCACAAATTTTTAGTATTGTTTGAAAATTAAACCCCTTCTCCAACTCATAATACAATAAATCTTCTTCCAAAGGGATTGGAAAATTTTTGCTTTGAAAAAAAATTTCTATATTTTCGAGAGTTTTTAGACTGTGATCCCATAAATCATAAATATGCCTCTTACCTGAAAAAAAACCTTTATAGGATGATAAAAAGGGAAATATCTCCTGAATTACACCACAATCATACATAAATTTAACGGTTTTATGAGATTGAGGGCTTTGAAAAATTTTTGAAAGTTCAAATTTTATCCTTTCAGGAGCAGATTCATTAACTAAAAATTTTAATTCCCTGATATAAGATAGAGTTTTTTCTTCTATTCCAAATCCTAATTCAGCATAAAATCTGAAAGCTCTTAATATTCTCAATGGGTCATCGATAAGATTCTTTCTTTTTATTGTTTTTATTCTTTTTTCATTTATATCTTTTACACCATTAAAGGGATCTATAATTTCAAAATGATTACCTGACCATTTAGCAGCTATCGCGTTTATTGTAAAATCTCTCCTCTCTAAGTCATCAACAATGTTTGTCCCCTGTAATTTAGAAAAATCAAGATAAATATTTTTTTCTGGGAAATAAACCCTATACACCCCAAAATCCTCATCAAGAACAACTGTTGTAAATTTAGCTATTTTTTTTAAATTTTTTAAAACTTCTATTGGATTTTCAAGGACTATGTCAATGTCAGTTATACTTTCTCTACTTTTGTTTAAAATGTCCCTTATCGCTCCACCAACAAAATAAATATCACCTTGTAAAAGCATTCTTTTTATTTCGCTTCCATAAATATCCAGAATGTTATTAAGATATGATATTCTATTGGTGTACATTATAGAATTCATTAGATATTTTTATTATCCAAGGATTTTGCTGAAAAGGGATTCTTTGATAGTATCTCATCTATTTTTTCTCTTGCTACATAAAGATTGTTGTCTGTATCATAAGCTTTTTTAAAGTAAAATAGAGCATTATCAACATCATTCATGTTTTCATAGAGATAGCCCATCTCCAAATAAGTTCCAGCGATCTTTTCTTTAGATATATCAGGCAGTTGTAAAGCTCTTTTATAAAACTCAAGAGCTTTATCCCATTCTTTTTTTTCAGTAAGACAAGAAGCAATCATAGTATACGAATCATAGGCCATATTTAAAAACCTTGACGTTAAAATAAACTCCTGAATTGCTTCATCAAGAAGCCCCATTTCTTTATAGGCTATACCTAAATTATAATGAGTTTCTACATCACTTTCCTCAATCTCTTGAGATATCTTGCTTTTAAATTCTTTTAACAATTCCTCAAATGTCATTTTCTCAGCTTCAGATTTAAACAAACCCTTTAGAGCTTCTTCTTGTTCCATTTCTTTCATTATTTCTTTCGATATGTCAAAAAATTCATTTTTTTGTTCCTCTTTTATAGGATATCCTTCTGGTATTCCTTCAACGGCAGATTTTTCCTTTCCAGTAATTTCATTTAAAGCTTTTTTTGCTCTTTCATTATCTGGATATAAATTCAATATATTTTGATAAACTTTTATTGCATCTTCTGTTAGACCACTTTTTAAGTAGAAGTCTGCTTCTAAAAACATTTCCTCAATATTTGGAACATTTGTCTCTACAACTGATTCCTCTGACAATTCTTCTTTTGTCTTACTTTCTTCTATGAATACATCATCCACTATTTCAACTTCTTCTATTACCTCTTCATTGTCGTAGGTTTTCTCTGGAAATACCTGAATGGTGAGCTCTTTTAATTTTTGTTCATAAAGACTTGCTTTTTCAATATTTTCTTGTGCTTTATATATATTTACAAGCTCATTTAATACCATAATTGTTGCTTCTTTATCTTTTGTAATTGTGAAATATTTAAGCCAAAGTTCTTTTATTTCAGGACTATCAGTGTATTTACTTGACAATTCTTCAAGTTTTTCTTTTGCCTTATTTATTAAACCATACTTGAGATGGGTTTCAACTTCTGAAATTTCTCTGTTAAATTCAGGTATTACCTCTTCCTGTATTTCTATTTCTTCTAATGTTTGAGGTATATTATCAGTGTATTTGCTTTCTTCTTCAGGTTTATGTTTTTCAAAAAAACTTACAGCATTTGGTTCATATGGATCTATCGCAATAATTTCTTTAAAACAAAGAGCTGCTTCATTTATGTTCCCATCTTCTAAATACAGATTAGCCAACTTTTTTAATTTATCTATTAATCCATTTATATCCCCTATGGTCCTTGCAAGATCAACATACATTTTTAATATTTTCTTTTCCTTTGGTAAATATACATAGTAGTTATCAAGTATCGCTTTTATCTCATCATAATGTTTTTTAGAGACCAGTTGTTTATATAGCTCTTCGAGCGTAACTAAAAAATCTATTGTATTTTTTTCTTTTACATATACTTTCAACAATCCCTTTTTTGCATCAATTAAATCAGGATTAATTTTTAAAGCATGTATAAAAGCTTGTCTTGCATTTTCTAACTCTCCTAAAGCAGTATAACAATACCCTTTTAGACATACCGCTTCAAGATCGTCTGGATTTGAACCAAGATAAGTATCTATTCGTCCCAGAGCTTCAATATATTTACCTGAATTATATAGCGACCTAGCAATCTGTATACTAAAACCCTTATCTTCCTCAATCAGTCCTGGAAACTTATTAATCAGATTCTCAACATCTTCAAAACGTCCTTTACTTTTTAGATAGTCGATAGTTTGTTTTAGCTTTTCCGTTGCCCTTGAGTAAAGTCCTTGTTTGAGATAAAATTCTATTAGCTTAACTCTGTAGATAATATTATCTGGATCCCATGATATTATCTTTTCCCATGTCTGCATTGCTTCATTTAGCTTCTTTTGTTTCTCATAAGCATCCGCAAGAATTCTAAGATTATTTATTGCATCGGCGAGCAACCCTTGCTTCTTGTATAGTTCTCCTAATTTTTCATAAACATCATATCTTGAAGGCTCAATTCTCAAAATTTGTCTATATATTGCCATCGCTTTTAAATGAAATCCTTCTCTAATATAACCTTCAGCTACCAGCTGAAACTGCTCAACAGCTTCTTTTTTTTTGCCTACTCTTAAAT
>CALINM010000064.1 GCA_938045315.1 uncultured bacterium
ATAAAACTTATTAAAGAGTTTTTCAAGTAAAATATTTAGGAGAGCAAATGGCGCTTCTCGTTAAAAAAAGATTAGGAGAAATACTTATAGAAAAGGGATTGATATCCGAAGATGCTTTAAATGAAGCATTGAAGATATCAAAAGCAACAGGTAAAAGGGTAGGAGAGGTTTTAATTGAGAATGGTTATTTAAACGAAGATAGTATAGCGAAAGCTTTAAGTGAGCAGTATAATTTACCCTATATTGGAGAAAATTTATTAGAGGTTAACAAAAAATATGCAGCACTTTTACCAGCCGAAATAGCTCATAAATATAATATAATACCTATTAATGAGAATAATAAGGAAGTAACTCTAGCAATAGTTGATCCCCTTGATATTGTTGCCTTAGATGAAGCAAGAAAAATTCTTAAAAAGCCTCTTAGGTTAGTTATAACAACAGAAAATTTAATGAAAGAGGCTTTGAATAAATTTTATATTTCCCAGGGGGAAGATTTAGAAGAAGTTTTAAAGAATATTGATCTTAGGATTTATGAATTAAAAAGTGCAGATGAATCAACGGATAGATTATTGCGATTGGCTGAAGAAGCTCCAATTATTCAAATAGTTAATGCAATTGTTATTCAGGCAATCAATAGTAGGGCAAGTGATATTCATATTGAACCATCGAGTAATAAATTGAAAATAAGATTTAGGATAGATGGTATCATTCATGATATAAAAGATTTACCACGCTCTTTATTAAGTCCCATTGTATCGAGAATTAAAATAATATCAGATATGGACATTTCAGAAAAAAGGCTTCCCCAGGATGGCCATTTTCAGGTTGAAATCCAGAAAAAAGAAGGTAAATACCATCTTTTAAAGACCTTTGTTGGTAGAAGTGTCTTGAGGATCACAGAACAAGAAGTTGTTGATGTTCGTGTTTCTACCATGCCTACTATTCAGGGTGAGAAGCTTGTCTTAAGACTATTAAAAAAGAGAGATGAACTGTTAAATCTTGAATCAATAATTGGTGATAAAGAGTTATTTTCAAAACTAAGAAAATTACTCCACAGAAGTTATGGAATGTTGTTAATAACAGGACCAACTGGTAGTGGTAAGACAACTACAGCTTATGCAGCACTAAAACATATACACAAGAGGGAAAAAAATGTTATAACAATAGAAGATCCAGTTGAATATCAAATGATGGGTGTTAATCAGATACAAACAAATTCAAAAATAGGTCTTACTTTTGCAACGGCACTCAAAAATATTTTGAGACAGGA
Organism: uncultured bacterium; assembly: GCA_938045315.1. GTDB lineage: Bacteria > CALINM01 > CALINM01 > CALINM01 > CALINM01 > CALINM01. The sequence continues at coordinate 1,271 of CALINM010000064.1, forward strand.
TCCAGACATAATTCTGGTAGGAGAAATTAGAGATAAAGAGACAGCTGAGATAGCAATACATGCAGCATTAACCGGTCATCTTGTTATTTCTACCTTACATACAAATGATGCAATATCAACAATTGCAAGATTGGTTGATATGGGAATAGAACCCTATTTAATAACTTCTTCTATAACAGGCATAATATCACAGAGACTTCTAAGAAAGATATGCCCCTATTGTAAACAAGAATACAAACCCTCTCTTAATATTTTAAATGAGTTTAAATTACCTGCTGAAACGAAATTCTATAGAGGTGCGGGATGTATAAGTTGTAGAAATTCTGGGTATATTGATAGAGTAGCTATTTATGAATTATTAATCTTAAGTGAAACTACAAAAAATTTAATCATAAATAAAGCTGATCATAACATTATTCTTACTCATGTTTTGAAAGAGGGTTTTGTCCCTTTAAAACAGGCTGGTATGAAACTCGTGTGTGAGGGTATTACAACATTTGAGGAATTAATTGCAACTACTCATGAAGAGGTAATTTAGTGCCAAAGTTTTTTTTGAAAGCTAAAGATACTGAGGGTAAAACTGTAAAAAAGATGATTGAGGCAGAATCTCTTGACGAGATTATACAGATAGCTAATATTCAGGGGTTAATTCCAATAGATATAAGGGAACAAAAAGAAACTTTGAATTTTAATTTTATAAGTGATTTTTTTTATACTTTTTCAAAAACTGATTTAATTTTATTTACCACTCAGTTAGCCACCATGCTAAAAGCAGGATTACCTATAACAAGAGCATTGAGAGCTATATCACAGCAAGTAGAAAATAAGAAGTTTGCTAAGGCACTTGATGATATAAGAATGTCAATAGAAAAGGGTCGTACTTTTTATAATGCTCTTTCATTATATCCCAATTATTTTGATGATGTATATATTGCTACAGTGAGGATTGGCGAAGTAAGTGGTAATTTAGCGGAGATTCTTTTTAAGCTCGCAGAACACATCGAAAAAGATGAAGAAGTGAAGCAAAAGATAAAAAATGCAACCCTCTATCCTAAAATTGTTTTTTTAGCAATAATTACTGCTATAGTTATACTAATAACATTTGTAATACCAAAATTCGCTGCACTATACAAAAGCTTTAGAACAGAACTACCACTACCAACCAGGATCCTTATTGCAATTTCAGATTTTTTTGTCCAAAAATGGTTCGTACTTGTTTTTCTGGGGCTTACAATTGCTGTTTTATATTTATATTTAACCAGGACTGAAAGTGGTAAAAAGATTTTTCATCCCCTTTTACTTAAATTACACATTTTGGGGATGGTTACTAAAAAAATTATAATGGTAAGATTTTCGAGGTTTTTTTCTCTTCTATTTTCCAGTGGTATTGTGCTAACTAATATACTTGATCTCTTAAAAAATATTATTGATAACGTTATTTTTGTAGAAAAGCTTAACATTATCAAAGAAAATGTGATCTCCGGCGCAAGCCTTTCGCAATCAGTGGAGAGAACAAATTTTTTCACTCCCCTTGTCCAGGAAATGATTGCTGTAGGGGAAGAAACTGGTGGGCTTGATGAAATGTTGAAAAAAGTTGCAGATTTTTATGAAAATGAGCTTGATTTTACCATAAAAAGATTAACAACCCTTTTAGAGCCTTTCATGCTTATTATTATTTTTGGTATGGTATTATTTCTTGCATTAAGTGTATTTTTACCAATGTGGGATATGGTAAAATTCGTAAAAGGATGAAAAAATCAAGTAAGGGCATCATTGCCTTTGAAAATGCTCTGGTTCTCTTATTCATCTTAGTAATATTTATTATCTTTATGGGATATTATTATCGTTATTCTGTTTTAGTTAAAGAAAGGGTTGCCCTGGAAGAGATTAATCATATAAATTCAGCTATTGTTGTTTACTATGTGTTACATGGTAAATTTCCTGAAGATCTAAGAGATCTGGTAAGAGATAGACAAAGATTATATTACAGGGAGAGTTTTTTCGATAAAAGGTATCTAGAGGGTATAAAAGTTGATAAAGATGGATA